>CAMWRH010000046.1 GCA_947176605.1 uncultured Porphyromonadaceae bacterium | reverse complement strand
CGTCATGCTCCCGGTGGTGGGCGGCCAGCGTGTTGGCGGCGGCCAGATACTCATGCGGAGTGATGATCAGCATGTCGGGGGTATTGAGGGAGTGGAGGTCCTGATTGCCTACCGACGTAGGATCAGAGACTGCATATCCCCCCTTTTGCGGTACGAAAGCCACATACTCCCTGCTCCCGGAGGGGGCAATGAAAGATGCCGTAGAGCCGCTCAACGTGTACTCCACCTCTTCGGGGCGCGTATGGTCGGTGACATCCCATATCCTCATGCCGCTCTCCGCATTCGCAATCGAAAGGCGTGTCGACTGGCGCAGATAGACGGGGAAATAGAGCTGCCCGTCGTGCAGGGCGAGCCGACGGGTATATGCCACTTCGATATAATCCAGATTGGCGAAGCGTGTGGTGCCGGAGCACGAGTACGCCACCGACAGAGCGGCCTGCTCGGATGACGAGGAGCCGGAACCTACGGATGTGGAGTGGCGCAGATAATTGTCGTCAAAATCTCCGGCTTTGTTAGCCAGACTATCGATTTTCATTGCGACCGCGTTACCCTGAGGAGGGGTGACGGTGACAGTGGACGCCTTATTGGTACGGGTGCCGAAGGCTATTCTCCAGCTGAAATCATCAGAGGCCTTGTCGGTCAGAGTGAAAGATATATTGCGGGAGGGTGTGCTGCGGAAATCCTCACCCAGATAGATGCGCCCCGATGAGGAAGGGTGCATCAGCTCCTGCTCATGCAGCAGCATGGCGGTAAATACCGAAGACTCATCCATAGCGGATGAAGGGAGTGAAGCTGCCGGCAGAGTGGGGGCGGAAGCCTCGCGGTCGCTGAGGAAATACCATGACTCCTCGGCGTAAGGCTGCATCGAATGCTCGTACGGGATGGCCGAAGATGAAGTGGAACGCGTCCAGCGTATATGATTATGTCCGAAAAACCAGATTCCGGCCGCACTCTTCACCGACGGGAGCATCGGCAGGTCGTCGGGGTCGGACTCACGCAGGGGGTCTTCCTGCAGCCGGCCTCCGAAGCCATACACATTCACCTTCTGAGGATCCTGGAATCCGAGCTGCCGCAGGGTGGCTGCGCTTACAAACTGTATGCCGGTCTGACTTACCTTTACCTTTCCCCAGGAGCCGTCGGCCAGTACCGACGAAGCGGCATATTTGGCCGGGTCGTGCGGGTAAGCGGAGATGGTGTATAGCAATGCGGCCGCTGCGCAGGCGCAGCGACGTAGGGTGCGGGATATTCGGCTGTGGTCGTAGATAATCGTCATGATGCAGCGGAGATACTGGTGTGTCACTTACAGGCGGTTACGATGCGTAGTGCCGCCATGCAGTAATAACGTGATTTTGTGGAATGTATTGTATTCAGACCCGGGCGCCCGGAGGGAGGGCAGAGACGGTGTGGCGTCAGTAGCGGGATGGTGTGGGTGAAGTGATGGTGTCGGGAGGGGTTTCGTAGGGCCATATTGCGCCGTCGAGGTAATTCTTCCATTCGGAGCGCGATCCGCAGAACACATTTAGATCCACATCGCCGCGTATTCCGGCCACACGTCCGTGATGGTTGAACTGCCAGAAAGTCCACTCCGCATTGATCGGCGTGGGCTGAAACGAACATATCCATAGCGATGCTCCCGGCACAGCCTCGCACAGGTATTCGTAATAGCCTGTGCGGTTGGAATAGAACGTGACCCTCAGCCCGCTTAGATACAGATAGTCGGCCATAGCCTGAAGGCTTCTTGCGATACGCACCGAGTCGACGCCGATTGGATTTCCGCTTTCCTCCACATCGATGGCCACGCCGAGGTCGAGTTTCCTGTTGCCTATGGCATTGACGAGATTCATCCCCTGGCTGACTCCGTCGCAATCAAACCGGAAGAAATGGTAAGCTCCGATTTTCAAACCGGCATGTGTGGCCTTGTCGTAATTGATTCGGAAATTCTCATCGCGGAAGGTGTCGCCCTCCGAAGCCTTGATGAAAATGAACTCAATGCCATCTGCAGCAGCCGCATCGAGATTCATCATTCCGTTGTGGGCGGAGACATCGATGCCGCGCACCGGATAGCGCTCGGGGTCGACATAAGGAGGAGACGACATAAACTGCCTGTAAGCCCACACCGAAGTATATGCCAGCAGCACCACTACAGCAAGGAATGCCACGCACACACGCAGATCGGTCACTTTGACCGCGATGCGGGCGAATGCGTATAGGGGAGGTAGTGATTTCATAGGCAGGCTGATGATGTCGAGCATGATGGGCATCATTGGATAGCGCCGTCAAGCAGGTGCAAAATAACAAAAAAAGAGGGGATAAATCAAAAAAAACGGAGGCAAAAATTGTTAAAGGAGGCATTTGAAAAGAGAGAAGGAGCCGGTGATTTTGAAAAATGGATTTAAAGGTGTAAATTTGTAGTCTGTTTTCGCTGCGGGCGTCCGGGTTATCCGGATTCATAAGCCTGCGGAGAAGCCGGAATTATGACTGCAACGCTTGATGACCGACGCACTGTTTCACATAATAGCCATCATAGTGGCCATATTGGGAGTGGTGAGGGGATACCGCAGGGGCCTTACAGGAATGGTGACTTCGGTATTCGGGCTCGCCTTCGGAGTGGTATGCGCGCATATCTTCTGCGACGGGGCATCGGAGGTTGTGGCCGGAGTTCTTCCGTCGGGTCTGACGGAGCGGTCGGGGTATTACCTGACGAGCAACCTTGGAGCCGGGGCCGTCTACTTCATCATCTACTACATATTCCGGAGCATCACCAATGTGATACGCCAGGCATTGGAGTCGGATGGGAGCGGGCTGCTCAATTCGCTGACGGGCGCCTTCTTCTGCGTGAGCAATTATCTGCTGATGCTCTCGATAGCCTACAACATCGGAGTGGGGCTCAACCCTTCGAGCCAGCTGATGCGTCATGGACGTGCCGACGACGGCAACATAATAGAGGCCGTGATGTGGATTGCGCCGGCTGCCTTAGGGAGCGAAAGCTTCAGCGAGTTTGCCCTTGAAGAGCAGTTGCGTCATGCGCGCACGATCTCGCAGAATGGCAACCGGCGGACGATACCGGATGTTATAACCAAAAAGAATAACCCTAAAACCAAAAAAATACTGCAATGCTAAAGGTGACTGATCTTCATGCGGAGATCAACGGTAAAGAGATACTCAAAGGAATCAATCTTGAGGTCAGACCCGGCGAGGTGCATGCCATCATGGGTCCGAACGGCAGCGGCAAGTCGACACTGTCGATGGTGCTTGCCGGCAATCCGGCCTACACAGTGACGGGAGGAAGCGCCGAGTTCTACGGCAAGGATCTTCTGTCGATGCCGCCTGAAGTGAGAAGCCACGAGGGAGTGTTTCTCGGGTTCCAGTATCCGGTGGAGATTCCGGGTGTGTCGATGATGAACTTCATGCGTGCCGCCGTCAATGCGCGCCGCAAATACTTCGGCGAGCCGCCGATGGGAGCCGCCGACTTCCTGAAGCTGATGCGCGACAAGCGCGCCGTGGTGGAACTCGATACCAAACTGGCTTCGCGCAGTGTCAACGAGGGTTTCTCTGGCGGCGAGAAAAAGCGCAACGAGATATTCCAGATGGCGGTGCTTGAGCCTCGCCTGTCGATACTCGACGAGACCGACTCCGGGCTCGACATCGATGCGCTTCGCATCGTGGCCGAGGGAGTCAACAAGCTTAAGACCGCCGACAACGCCACCATAGTCATCACCCACTATCAGCGCCTGCTCGACTACATCAAGCCCGATGTGGTGCATATCCTCTACAAAGGGCGTATCGTAAAGACCGCCGGCCCGGAGCTGGCCCTCGAACTTGAGGAGCGCGGCTATGACTGGATCAAAAAAGAACTCGGCGAGGAGTAAGCGTCAATATGGAAAATTCACTCAGACAATATATCGATCTGTATCGTGCCAACGGCGAAGAACTTGACTCGCGTTCGGCACCGGTAATCAATGCGTTGCGCCCCGAAGCATGCCGCCGGCTTGAGGAAATGGAGCTTCCGGCCGCAGGATCGGAGGATTACGAGGTGACCGATCTTTCGGCCCTGCTCGGGCATGACTACGGACTCAACGTGCGTCGCGTCCCTCTTGCCGTCGACCCGGCGGAGAGCTTCCGCTGCGGAGTGCCGAGGATGAGCACAGCCCTGTTCATGCTGGTCAACGACCGCTTCGGCCGTATCGGCGAAAGCACGGCAGCCCTTCCTTCCGGCGTTGAAGTGTGCGGTCTTGCCGATATGGCGCGCCGGTGCCCCGAAGCCGTGGCCGACCATTACGGTCGCCTCGCCGATATGGGCAATCCGGTAGTGGCCCTCTCCACACTGCTGGCCCAGGACGGAGTGTGGATCCGGATTCCGGCCGATGTCAGGGTAGAGCGCCCCATTCAGCTCGTGGAGATACTCGGCGGAGCCGACAATCTGATGGCCGTGCGCCGCGTGGTGATTGTGGCCGAGTCAGGATCCGAGGCAAAGATACTGGTATGCGACCATACACTCCCCTCCGCCCGCGACATGATGGCGCTGCAGACAGTAGAGATATTCGCCGGCGAAGGCTCGCACATCGAGCTTTATGACCTTGAGGAATCATCCGAGAGCACGCGGCGCCTGTCGTCGCTTTGGCTGCGTCAGGATAAAGACTCGCACGTCACCCTCAACGGTATGACCATCTACAACGGTATGACCCGCAACGAATACCACACCGTGTTCGCCGCCCCCGGCAGCACGCTTCATCTGTCGGGCATGGGTATAGCCGACCGCGAAAGGATGATCGACACCTATTCCCACGTAGACCATCAGCACGGCCACTGCCATACGGAGGAACTGTTTAAATTCTCAGTCGACGACAAGGCGCGGTGTGCCTTTACGGGGCTGGTGAAAGTGGCCCACGGTGCGGAGAAGACAGAAGCGTATCAGTCCAACCGCAACCTGATAGGGAGCCATGAGGCGCGGATGCACTCCAAGCCGCAGCTCGAGATATACAACGACGACGTGAAATGCTCGCACGGTTCCGCCACCGGGCGCCTCGACGAGATGCAGCTCTTCTACATGCGCACCCGCGGCCTTGACGAATCCGAGGCACGCCTGCTGCTCAAGCAGGCCTTCATGGCCGACGTTATCGACAAGGTGGCCATTCCCGGACTGCGCGAGCGTCTGATCCATATGGTGGAACGCCGCTTCGCCGGCGAGTCGGCCGGATGCCACGACTGTCATTCCGAGTGCCCCGGCCTGCACGGCTGAACGGCCATAAAACACAAAAGAGGAAATGGAAACATATGATGTCGAAAAGATAAGGCGCGATTTCCCGTCGCTGCATCGCGAGGTGCACGGGCGCCGACTGGTGTATCTCGACAATGCCGCCACGTCGCAGACCCCGGAGCGGGTGTGGCGTGCCATCGAGGAGATGTATCTGGAGCATAAGGCCAACGTGCACCGCGGCGTGCATACCCTCTCCCAGGAGGCCACCGACTGCCAGGAGGCCACCCGCAGGCGGGTGCGTGAATATATCAATGCCGCCTCCGAGCGCGAGATAATATTCACGCGTGGCGCCACTGAAGCCATCAATCTTGTGGCCTCCTCATTCGGCGACCGCTTCCGCGACGGCGATGAGATAATCCTCACCGTCATGGAGCATCATGCCAATATCGTGCCCTGGCAGCTTCTGCAGCGGCATAAGGACATAAAGCTGCGTGTGGTGGATATCAATGAGCGTGGCGAACTTGATATGGAGCAATACCGCTCGCTCTTCAACGAGCGCACCGTCATGGCGACCTTCGCCCATGTGAGCAACGTGCTGGGCACTGTCAATCCCGTGGCAGAGATGACGCGCATAGCCCACTCGCACGGAGTGCCGGTGCTGGTGGACGGCTGTCAGGCCGCCCCGCACATGAAGCTCGACATGCAGGCGCTCGACTGCGACTTCTATACCTTCTCGGCCCATAAGATGTATGGTCCCACCGGCATAGGAGTGCTCTACGGCAAAGAGCGGTGGCTCGAAGAGATGCCCCCTTATCAGGGAGGGGGGGAGATGATAGGGCACGTATCCTTCTCCGGCACCACATATGCCGAGCTCCCCTTCAAATTCGAGGCCGGCACGCCCGACTTCGTGGGCATAGCCGCTTTCCGCGATGCCCTGGATTATATCGACAGCATCGGACTGGAGCGCATGGGCGCCCACGAATCCGACCTGCTCCGCTACGCCACCGCCCGAATGACGGAAGAGATACCCGGGCTACGCATATTCGGCACCGCTCCACATAAGAGTGCCGTAATAAGTTTTCTGATCGGCAGCGAGCATCCGTATGACGTCGGGATGCTGCTCGACACGCAGGGGATAGCCGTGCGTACAGGGCATCACTGCGCCCAGCCCCTTATGGAGCGTCTCGGCATTCCGGGGACGGTGCGCGTAAGCTTCGCCGCCTACAACACCCGCCGGGAGGCCGACCTGCTCGTGGACGCACTGAAGCGCATAGCGTCCATGCTCGCCTGACGCAGCTCCCGCATATCCCGGCGACAACCGTAAAAACTATCGGCCGGACGGATGACTGATTGCTCACAGTCATCCGTCCGGCCGATAGTTTTCAGGGAGCGGGCCTTACCGCTTTTTCCTCTCCTCCTCCGTCTCGGGAGCGAAACGGTTGGGGAATGTCCAGTGCTGACGGGGGCGGCACAGAGAGTAGATCACCAGCCCTATGCCCAGAAGAATGAACGGGATGCTGAGCATCTGCCCCAGATTCATGCCATAGCGGGCGATCATCTCGTACTCCGAACTTACCTGCACATTCTTCAGATACTCGATAAGGAAGCGCGGTACGAATATGCCGATGAAGAACACTCCGGTAATCAGCCACGGCCGCTCCTCGGCATTGCGCTTCCAGTACATCCACATCAGCAGGGCAAACAGCGCGAAATAGCATAGCGCCTCATATATCTGAGTGGGATGGCACGGGAGAGTCTCGCCGTTGCGCACGAAAATGAATCCCCAGGGGAGGGTGGTCGGACCTCCGTAGATCTCACTGTTCATCAGATTGCCAAGGCGGATCAGACCGCCTACGAGGGCAATCGGGATTACGATCTTGTCGAATACCCACGAGGCCGGTTTCTTACTTACGGCCCAGGAGAATATCAGCAGGCCGATGATGTTGCCTATCGTGCCGCCGTGGCTTGCCAGCCCACCCTGCCAGACCTTGAAGATTTCGGCGGGATGCTGCGAATAATATCCCCATTCGTAGAAGAATACGTGTCCGAGGCGAGCCCCGACGATTGTGCCGATCACCAGATAAGCGAGCAGTATGCCGAGCCATCGCTCCGGCGCACCTTCATGCTTGAACATGGCCGCTACGATCTGATAGCCGAGGAAGAAGCCGATGGCGAACATCAGGCCGTACCATCGCACACTGATCGGACCCAGCGAGAAAAGTATAGGGTCGGCGTTCCAGATAATTTCTGCCAACATGATGCGGATGAAATGTTAAGGGTTAAAAAATAGGGGGAAGCCTTATGGAAGAGGCTTCCTCCCGTATGATCTGTCTGCCGCATGTGGTTGCGGCGGGGTTGCGGTTGATACCGTATGCCTACGGTGTGTCGTCCGGAGTATCCGGGCTTAGAGGGCTGCCACGATTTCGGCAGTGTCGCGGGCAATCATCATCTCCTCATCGGTGGGGATCACCACAATCTTCACCTTCGAGTCCGGACCGGAAATCACCACTTCCTTGCCGCGTGTCTTATTGGCTTCGGCATCGAAAGTGACTCCGAGATACTCAAGCTGACGGCAGATCTTCTCGCGGGTGCCGGTCTGGTTCTCACCCACACCTCCGGTGAATACGATTACGTCGACACCGCCGAGCACAGCCGTATAGGCGCCGATATACTTCAGGATGCGGTATTCATACATGTCGAGAGCCAGAGTGGCCATGGGGTCGCCGTTGGCCACGGCGTTCTCGATGTCGCGCATGTCGCTCGACAGGCCGGAGACACCTGCCACGCCGCTCTTCTTGTTGATGAGGTCCATCAGGCCGTCGGCATCAAGATTGAGGCGCTTCATGAGGTATACGAGCGCACCGGGATCCACATCGCCCACACGGGTGCCCATCATAAGCCCCTCGGTGGGAGTAAGCCCCATCGAAGTGTCGACAGAGATACCGTCCTTAATGGCAGTGATGCTGGCGCCGTTGCCGATGTGGCATGTGATGATGCGCTCCTTCTCGTAGGGAAGGCCGAGGAAGTCGCAGGCGCGGCGCGACACGTAGCGGTGGCTCGTGCCGTGGAAGCCATAGCGGCGCACGCCGTACTTCTCGTAATCCTCATAGGGGAGGGCATACATGTAAGCCTTGGCGGGCATAGTCTGGTGGAACGCCGTATCGAATACTGCCACCTGAGGCACGTCGGGGAGGATATCCGTCACGGCCTCGATGCCTGTGATGTTGGCCGGGTTGTGGAGCGGAGCTACCGGATAGCACTCCTTCACCTTCTCGATTACCTCGGGAGTGATGAGCACCGACTTATTGAATTTCTCCATGCCGTGCACCACACGGTGGCCTACAGCCTGGATTTCATCGTAGCTCTTGATCACACCGTGCTTTTCATCGGTGAGCACCTTGAGCACCTGGCGCACGGCCTCCTTCGCGTCGGGCATATCGACCACGATGGTCTCCTTCGAGCCGTCGGGGCATTTGAATTTCAGGAACGAGCCGGGGAGCCCGATTTTCTCCACGCCGCCTTCGGCGAGCACATCCTTCGAGTCAGACTCGATGAGTTTGTATTTCACGCTGCTGCTGCCGCAGTTGAGCACAAGAATCTTCATTGTATATGGGTATAGGGTAGAGTCGTTATTGTAGTGTGTGTGGGTGGGGGAGGAGAGGCGGATTGGTGCAGCCTGCCGCAAAGGCGGGCCGCACCGTATGTAAAGGGTCGTTATTTCGCGTTCTTCTCGCCGATAGCCTGATTGCAGGTCACGATGATTGTATTCACGATATCATCTACAGTGGCTCCGCGCGACAGGTCATTGACCGGTGCGGCCAGACCCTGAAGGATCGGGCCTACGGCGCCGGCGCCTGCCAGACGCTGCACAAGCTTATATGCGATGTTGCCCACCTCGAGCGAGGGGAATACGAGCGTGTTGGCATGTCCGGCCACTTCGCTGCCGGGGGCCTTCTTGTCGGCCACACTCTTCACGATAGCGGCATCGCTCTGGAGCTCACCGTCGATTACGAGCGACGGATCCATCTTCTTGGCGATTTCCACGGCATTGCGCACCTTGTCGACGCGCTCGTGGCTTGCGCTGCCCCAAGTGGAGAAGCTGAGCATAGCCACCACGGGGTCAAGGCCTGCGATATTCTTGGTGGTCTTTGCAGTCTCTACGGCGATCTGTGCAAGTTCCTCGGAAGTGGGATCGGGCACTACGGCGCAGTCGGCGAAGATGAGCATGTGGTCCTGACCGTAGGGCACATTCTCGGGGAGCAGCATGATGAAAGCTCCTGACACTACAGAGATGCCGGGCTTGGTCTTAAGCACCTGGAAAGCTGCGCGGAGCACGTGAGAGGTCGGGCTGAGGGCACCGGCCACCATGCAGTCGGCATCGCCGGCCTTGATCATGAGGCAACCGAGATAGAGCGGATTCTTCACCTGCTCCTCGGCCATCTCGAGAGTCACACCCTTCTTCTTGCGCAGCTCGTGGAAGAGCGCGGCATACTTGTCGGTGAACTCCTTGTCGTCGGGGTTAATGAATTCAGCCTCGCCGATATGAGAGAGATTAAGTTTTTCGGCTTCAGCGATGATTTCATCGCGGTGGCCTATGAAGAGTACATTTGCGATCTTGTCGGCCAGAATGCGGTCGGCGGCCTGGAGCGTGCGGGGCTCCTTCGACTCGGGAAGCACAAGGCGCTGCGGCATTGACTGCGCAGTGGCTGTGAGACGTTCAAAGAGGGTCATTGGTATGTAAATTTAAGTTTTAACTGATACTCAGGTTGTTGATATCCCGCCGCCGGGGGCGGTGGAGGCGGTGTGCCTCTATGTCGCGATGATGTGGAATCGTGTGTGGCTTCCTTCCGGAGCAGGCTCCGCGGAAGCGTCAGAGGCAAGCGCCAATGCAAAATTAATAATAAGAATGACACGATGCACCATCTCAGGGGATTTTTCTCTTATTTTTTTATTAATTTTGCGTCATGATTCTGGTAAAGCGCCTGCATACCTTCATGCTGAAGACCTTCCTTCCCCTGTTCGCGATGACCTTCTTCATCGTGCTCTTCATCGTGTTGATGCAGTTTTTGTGGAAGTATATCGACGACCTTGTGGGGAAGGGACTCTCGGTCGGTGTGCTTGGCGAGCTGTTCTTCTATGCCGCCGTATCAATGGTGCCGATGGCCCTGCCGTTGGCCATTCTTCTTGCCAGCCTGATGACATTCGGCAATCTCGGCGAGAAATTCGAACTTACCGCCATGAAGGCATCCGGCATATCGCTGATACGCGTCATGGCGCCGCTGATAGTGACCGTGGGGATGATAGCCGTCGGAGCCTTCTTCTTTCAGAACGACATATTGCCCAAGGCGCAGGTGAAGATGTGGACCCTTCTCTTCTCGATGCGTCAGAAATCGCCTGAGCTTGAGATCCCCGAAGAGGTGTTCTACGATCAGATACCGGGCTTCAACCTGTATGTCAAAGAGAAGAACCGCGCCAACGGGATGCTGCACGGCGTGATGATCTACGACGTGAGCCGCGGCGGCGACAACGCCACCGTCATCACAGCCGACTCTGCGCGCCTCGCCCTGACGCCCGACATGAAATACCTCTATCTTCGCCTCTGGCAGGGTGAGCAGTTTGAGAATCTCCGCGACCAGAACCGGCGTGCGGCAGGCGACAATACCCCCTTCCGGCGTGAGACATTTGCCGACAAGGAGGTGCTCATCCCCTTCGATGCCAACTTCAACCGTCTTGACGAGGGGGGTATGCGCAAGCAGTACGTGGGGAAAAACATAGCCGAGCTTCGCCATACGATGGACTCCATCACGCGCCGGCTCGACTCCATCGGAGCCCGCACGGGGCCCGAACTTGTGCGCGGCGAGCTGCCGATATTGAGCCAGGTGCGTCCCAATCCGCGCATCGAGCGCCCCACGGAGAGTCTGGCCATGCCGTCGCGCCCGTCGGCCGGAAGTCAGGCAGCCGCCACCGCCACCGGCGTGGCCGGAGAGCGTGACTCCACCACAGGGGGTGAAATCGCCGCATCTGTAAGGGCAATCCGTATGGATACGCTCATAGCCGCACTCCCGGAGCCTCAGCAGGCCGAAATCTATGGCAATGCCGTCAACATTACCGACCGCCGTCAGGGGTCGCTGAGTTTCCGCGCCCAGATGGTAGACGACGACAAAAAGAATTACCGCCGCCATGACATAGAGCTGATCAAGAAATTCACCCTTTCGGTGGCCTGCCTGATATTCTTCTTCATCGGGGCTCCGCTCGGCGCCATCATCCGCAAGGGTGGTCTCGGCACTCCACTGGTGATATCGGTGCTGCTCTTCTTAGTGTACTACATAATCGACAACACCGGCTACAAGATGGCCCGCGACGGACGTATGGCCGTGTGGCTCGGCATGTGGCTCTCCACCTTTATCCTTGCTCCGTTGGGGATCTATGTGACCCGGGCCGCGATGAATGATTCGGTAGTATTCGACAAAGACCGCTACACAGCCTTCTTCCGCCGCCTGACGGGAGCCCGCGTCAAGCGCCATGTCACTCAGAAGGAAGTGATCATCAACGAGGTCAATCCCCGCGAAGGGCGCTCGATGCTGCAGCGTCTCGGAGCGGCGGCCGCTCATCTTCAGACACGCTATGCCCGTGTGCCCGGGTATACGGCATATTGGCTGCGAGGGGGCATATCGCCCGAGGAAGTGGCCGAAGTGGCCGATATGACCGAAGAATGTGTGGAATACCTGCACGACAGCCGCGACCACCGGGTGATACGCCTGCTCGACCAGATGCCGGTGATAAGGCGCGTCTGGGTATATCGGCCTGCATCGCTGCGCTGGCTGTCGTGGACACTGATGCTGCTTTTCCCGGTCGGTGTGCCCGTGTATCTTGCCGCCCTTCATGTCCGGCGTGACCTTTTGGCCGACTGCAACGCAATCCGCCGCATTTCGATGAAGATAGAGAGCCGCTTATGACGGCTCTCTGTTAAAGTATGACAAAAAGCGGCTGCTCATCGCGAGTAGCCGCTTTTTGTGATGCTTTGATACATCGGGTTTTACTTGATGGAGTCACCATCTCATAAAAAATGAACAAAATTCTATCTTCTATCTTTCAATGTTATAACACCCCGCCGGAGGTAAAAGTTATCGCCGGCGGGGTGTTTAACGTTTGTTAACATATGGGTAATGCTCCTTGCTCCAATCAGTATAAGATGGGCAAGATGCAGTAGGGGATATGCGGAGGTATCAGTGCATTGCCGTCATGGCCGGATTACTCTTCCGGTGCTTGGGGAGCGGCCTCATTCTCAGAGTCAGACTCTTCGGCGTCATTGTGGCAGAGAGTGGCCTTATACCCGATTTTGGAGAAAGCCTCGGCGAGTTTTTCTTCCGTGGTTTTGTCGGGATCGTACTTTACGGTCACTTCCTGATCGGCGATGGATGTCTCCACCCCCTTCACCCCCTTTTCAAAACGGAGGTTGGATTTGATTTTATTCTCGCAGTTCTCGCAGTGCATCTTCGGGAGCACCGTAAACACGGCTTCTACCGGAGAGGCCGCCGAAGCGCAGAGGCTTCCTGCGGCCAAAGCCACGGCAGTCAGGATATTTCGGATAGTCATGATGATAAACGATTAATATTTGGTGAATGTATAACGGAACCCGATGTAGGCCATCGCGCCATGCACCGGGGCGTAGATCATTGTGGCATCGAAGGTGGGTCCCCAAGGGTTGTCGGCACCGATGATAGGGGTATTCTGCCGGTAGTTGGTGAGGTTTTCACCACCGATATAGACGCTCCAGTGCCGGAAATTGCGCGTGATCTGGGCATTGAGGGAGGGGAATGCCTTATATGTCGGATTCCAGAGCGGAGAGCCGTCGGCATCGGTGGCGGGATCGGGGAGACGCCCCTTCCCGGTGATGGCCAGAGTCACGTCAAACTGCCATATACCCATCATCGGCGAGTATCCGATTGACACCAGCCCCTTCGAGCGCGACGTGAGCGGTTTCTCCACAAGTCCGCGCCCATAGTCGAGCTTCACGTCATTATAGCGGTAGGCGGCCGTGATGCTGAGGTCATCGATAGGGCGGAACGTCACTTCCGCCTGTGCGGCATGAGAGAAAGAGCGTCCCGGCAGATTGATTATATAAGCGGCCATCGGGGAACGGTCAAGGTCGACCACGGTCTGATTGCGGAAAGAAGTATAATAATACTCCACACCCCATTCCAGGCGGCGGTTGAAGGGGTAGACCGTGCCCGACACACCTCCGCCAAGATTCCAGGCCTCCTCCTGCCGGAGGTCGGGCTCGATGATCAGCGCGCGCGAAGAGGCGAGCAGATAACTGTTGTCGGCCAGCGCATAGGGGGTGCGGTACCCCTTTCCGGCCGAGAAATGCACCGACAGAGGATCCGCCACATTCCATCGGGCATGCAGGCGCGGAGTCAGCATCGAGCCGTAGAGCGAACTGTAATCGTACCTCAGACCGGCCATTGCCACGATCCTCGAATCGAGATTGAAGGTATACTGCGCGTAACCGCCTGCCGTATTCTCCGAGCGGTCGAGACGCGTCAGCGAGGTTGACGGGTCCGGAATCAGCCGGTAATGCTGGCGGTAATCATCCATATTCAGGCTCAGCCCGGCCGACAGCGAATGCAGCTTGCCGAAATTCCTCTCAAACAGCAGCGAGGCATAGAGATTCTTCTGAATCACATCATACGTGCGGCGGCCGTAATCACTCTTCTGGTCGTGGATGGAGGCGGCGAGTATAAGGGCCACGTTACCGCCGTGTTCGGCATCGAAGATATAGGCGTTCTTCAGCCATGCCTCACCGCGCTGAGTGGCGATGTCGATCAGATAGGGGTCGGCCATATGGGCGGCATGATGCCCTATCTGACCGCTTTCACGCTTTTCGCCGAGATAGGAGGCGGCGGCCTGCAGGATATACTTCGGAGAGAAGTATCCCCATCGGTTCATCACCGATACCTGGCGCACGCGGGGCGAATCGGCAAAGCCGTCGTCGTTGTTATCGTGCGAGGCAAAAGTGTTTTCGCCGTGCAGCAGCAGACCGGTGGATAGCCGGTCGGAAAGGTGGATGTTGCCGGCGGCGTTTCCTTCCACGCGCCCCATATGGTCGGCGTATGCATTGACGGCCACCGACTGGTCAGTCTGCGGCTTCAGATACTCCACATTGATCTGCCCGGTGACCGACTCATAACCGTTCTTCACCGAGCTTGCCCCCTTCGATATCTGTATCGACTGCATCCATGGCCCCGGGATGTATCCCAGACCGAACGGAGCGGCTGCGCCGCGCAGGGCCGGGATATTCTCGGTGAGCATCTGCACGTAAGTGCCGGGCAGGCCGAGGAGGCGTATCTGGCGTGCGCCGGTAGCGGCATCCGAATAATTCACGTCTACCGACGGGTTGGTGGCGAAACTCTCGCCAAGATTGCAGCAGGCGGCGCGTGTGAGTTCGGCGCTTGTAAGCAGTTCGGACTGCATTGCCGAATCGCGCATTTTGCGTCGGGAGTCGAGTTTCTGCGTGATTACGATTTCATCGAGGTCGGTTTCAAAATCGAGCGAATCGGCAGGCTCCTGCGGCAAGGCATTTAAAGCGAAGCCTAATGTGGCGGCGAGCAGAGGGATGCGTAAGGCCGGACGGGCGGCGTCACTCATCGGCACCTTCATATCGCAGCTGGTCGATGCGGCGCTGAATAGCCTCCTGCTGCTGCTTAAGCGCCTGAAGTTCGCGGGTATTGCGCACTCGGTAATAATTGTCGAGCGTGCGCTTGATTGCATCGGCGGCTTCCTGCATGGCCTGCATTTCCTGAGCCGACATTGTGACCGTCATGTCGATAAGCTGCGGCAGGGTCTGGGCGTGTTTGATGACAGCGGCCACGCTGAGTGCTTCCGCGTCAGCGGGGGCAGCCTGACGCTTGTCGTTGCGTCGGCGCCAGGCCATGATATTGGAATACTGTCGGGCTATGGGCTTGCTGAAGAACTCCTGGCGCTGCTCTTCCGAGCGGCCTGCCAGATACTCCTCGGCGTACTGACGTATGGTCTCTTCGCGGGATGTGCGCATGGGGTGATGTTATGGGTTGATGTTACTGGTACTGAAAAGAATAATATAAGCTGACCGGGATTATCTGACAATAAAGCCCCGATCATGTCAAAATTACTCAAAAGGAGCGTGATATGCAAGCCTTGCGGCTGAAAAAACGTTAATTGCCGGCGTGCGCCATCAAATCACGGCTGAGTGGCGCGATAGCAGGCGGATAATACTTTTTAAGGCTGTTGATGCCGGAGTGGGCGTATTTTTTATTATCTTTGTAGGTTAAAGATAATAACCGACACGATACGACTATGCGTAAAGACGACGAACTGAAAGACCTCTCGCTGCTCGGCAATCAGAATGTGGCATATCCCACGGATTATGATCCGGCCCTGCTCGAGACATTCGACAATAAGCACCCCGAAAATGAATATGTGGTCACTTTCGACTGTCCGGAGTTCACGACACTCTGTCCGAAGACCGGGCAGCCCGATTTCGGCCATATCTACATCTCATATATCCCGCGCCATAAAATGGTGGAGAGCAAGAGCCTCAAGCTCTATCTCTTCTCATTCCGCAACCACGGCGACTTCCATGAGGATTGCGTCAACATCATAATGAAGGATCTCTGCCGCCTTATGGATCCGAAATACATCGAGGTGCGCGGCCTTTTCATGCCGCGCGGCGGCATAAGCATCTTCCCCTTTGCCAATCACGGAGATGCCGACCATAAGGAGCTTGAGGCAGCACGCCGTCAGGCCGCTTTCACCGAGCATATCGGCGCACATGCCTGATGCGTCAGGCCGCCCCCCTCAACCCACTCATATACACTCTGCCGCTCCCCGCGCCCGCGGAGAGCGCCGACTCACAGACACAGACAGATGAAAGAAAAAGACTCGCTGCTGGTGCTGTCCGGAGGAATGGACTCCACCACAATGCTTCATGAATATAAAGAGCGCATCGCTGCAGCCGTGACATTTGATTACGGCTCCAATCACAACGCCCGCGAGATAGAATGCGCCCGCGAGAATTGCCGGATACTCGGCATCGAGCATATCGTGATACCCCTTTCATTCATGAAGGAGTATTTCAAAAGCTCGCTGCTCGAAGGGGCCGAAGCGATCCCGGAGGGGCATTACGCCGACGACAACATGCGCAGCACCGTAGTACCCTTCCGCAACGGCATAATGCTCTCCGTGGCGGCCGGACTGGCCGAAAGCCGCGGCCTGCGCCACGTGATGCTCGCCAACCACGGTGGCGACCATACGATCTATCCCGACTGCCGTCCGCGCTTCGTCGACGCCATGTCGGAGGCCATACGCCTCGGCACATTCGAGGGGCTTACCATCCTCGCCCCCTATACCCACATCACCAAATCCGACATAGCCGCCCACGGCAAGAAGATCGGCATGGACTATGCCCTGACCTACAGCTGCTACAAAGGTGGCGAGCGTCATTGCGGACGCTGCGGCACCTGTGTCGAGCGCCGCGAGGCAATGGCCGATGCCGGAATCGACGACCCCACCGACTACGAAGACTGATGCGTGCCGAAGGAGGCATATATACATACAAAGACAGAGACCGAATGTACTACGTAAAGAAACGCCTTGAGATATCGGCTGCCCACAGGCTGAGTCTCTCATATGAAAGCAAATGCACCTCGCTGCACGGGCATAACTGGATAATCACCGTGGAATGCCGCGCCCGCGAGCTGAATGCCGACGGAATGGTGACCGACTTCACCCACGTCAAGCGCCGCGTGGCCGACCTGCTCGACCATGCCGTGCTCAACGACGTGCTCCCCTTCAACCCCACGGCCGAGAACATAGCCCGCTGGGTGGTGGAGAACGTAGAGAATGCCTGGCGCTGCGAAGTGCAGGAGAGCGAGGGGAATACCGCCATCTACGAACTCGACTGACTCGGCCTAACCTTTGGGACAGCTCTCCCCGGCCCGGCGCAACAGAGCTTCAATATCGCAAAACGTACACTGTAAAATGAGCGACTATCTGATCAACGAGATATTCTATTCCCTTCAGGGTGAGGGGTATCATGCCGGAGAGGCGGCCACATTCGTGCGTTTCTCCGGATGCAATCTCCGGTGCCCCTTCTGCGACACGCGTCATCAGGAGGGGGTGCGGATGAGTGTGGACGGGATTATGGATGCCGTGAGGCGCAATCCGTCGCGGCTGGTGGTGATCACCGGTGGCGAACCGAGCCTTCACGTGGATTCCGCCCTGCTTGCGGCCCTTCATGAGGCCGGGAAGTATGTGGCCATAGAGACCAACGGCACCCATCCTCTGCCCGAAGGGCTCGACTGGGTGACGCTCTCGCCCAAGAGCGGGATGACCGAAGGGGGCGACCGGATCGTGATAGGGCGTGCCGATGAGATCAAGGTGGTAAATGTCGGTCAGCCTCTCGATCCATATTTCGACATGCCGCAGCGTGACGCCGACACACTGATGTATCTTCAGCCCTGCTACGTGGCCGATGCCGTGCGCTACCGTGGCAATGTGGCCGATACGGTAGAGAAAGTGAAGCGCGACCCGCGCTGGCGCCTGTCGGCTCAGCTTCACCGCTACCTCTGCATCGAGTGAGGCACCGGCCGAAGGTATGGCTATAGGCCATATAAGCCGTATAAGCCGTATAAGATATGTAGGCCATATGCGGCATCGGTACCGATTTAAAGCAGTAGCCCCCGGATTCCGATTAAGTATCGGAGTCCGGGGGCTGCTGTATTTTCACGCGTGCATTCGGGGTGCGTGTCACTTAGTCCTTCGAGGCAGTGCGGCGGGCAGTGCGCTTGGGCTTGGGAGCCACTTCCTCCACCACCTCTTCGGCACCTACCAGAGCACCGTCGATCATGATGCGTCCGCAGTATTCGCACACAATCACCTTCTTGTGCATCTTGATTTCCAGCTGACGCTGTGGCGGAATCTTATTGAAGCAACCGCCGCAGGCCTTACGCTGCACCGTCACGATGCCCAGACCGTTGCGGGCATTGCCACGTATGCGCTTGAAGGCAGCCAGGGTATAGGGATCGATGTCGGCCTCCAGTTCCTTGGCGCGCAGACGGAGGTTCTCTTCCTCCTGGCGTGTTTCGCTTACGATTTCATCCAGTTCGCGCTTCTTGTCCTCCAGGCTCTGCTCCTGATTCTGGAGGTCGGTGCGGGCCTTGGCGATTTCCTCCTCCTTGGTATTGATTTTGGAGAGGGCGTCGCGGATGTTCTTCTCAGCAAGTTCGATTTCGAGATTCTCAAACTCCTTTTCCTTCTCCAGGAAAGCGAACTCACGGTTATTGCGCACGTTGTCGATCTGCGTGTCGTAGCGGGCGATTTTCACGCGGCGCTCCTCGATATCCTTCTTCTTGGTGGCGATGATTTCGCGGAGATCCACGATTTCGTCGCTATATTTCTGGATACGAGTCTGATAGCGGATTATCTCATCCTCGAGATCCTTCACCTCATTGGGGAGTTCGCCACGGAGGAAGCGGATGCGGTCGATTTCCGAGAGGATAGTCTGTAGCTGATAGAGCGCCTTGAGGCGGTCTTCAACACTGCGTTCTTTGTCGGATTTCTTTTCAGCTGCCATATGTAAAGTATGTGAATTGATTATCTATTGTTGGGGTGGGGGTGATTGATATTGCCGGCTCAGTCGATGTAAGCCACCGGATTTGACTCCGACTCGGCGAAATAAGTCACGCAGTCGGGGTAAGCCTGCCGGATGATTCGCGAGAAGATGCGTTTGGTGCATAGTTCGCTTTCATAATGGCCTATGTCGGCCAGCAGGAGATCGTAGCCGTGAGAGGTGAAGTCGTGATACTTCAGGTCGCCCGTCAGCAGGGCATCGGCGCCGGCGGCGCGGGCCTCACGTATGAGTGATGCTCCGGCCCCTCCGCAGATGGCCACCTTGCGTATCACCAGATGCGGCGACTGTGCGGCATACTTCAGATGGGCCACATTGAGCGTATCCTTCACCTTGCGCAGAAACTCCAGTTTCGGTGTGGGCGAAATGGATCCGATCACACCGAGTCCGGTATCTGCCGATTCGCCCGAGGGCTGCAGCGGGCGCACGTCGGAGAGATTGAGCATATGCGCCAGTTCGTAGCTTACACCCTGGAAAGCGGAGTCGAGATTCGTATGCGAGGCATAGATCGCGATCCCCGAGCAGATGGCCTCGGCCACGATGCGCTGTGTCGGGGTGGCGCCTGTGATCTGCTTCAGCCCCGAGAAGAGGAGGGGATGATGGCTCACAATCATGTTGCAGCGTCGGCGGCGGGCCTCCGCCAGGATGTCTTCAGTGACATCCAGGCAGAGCAGCACCGCGCTTACCGGCATTTCCGGGTCGCCGATCTGCAGACCCGTATTGTCGTAGGATTCCTGAAGTTCCTTCGGAGCGAAATCCTCGATAGCTTTGGCAATATCCTTTACCTTTATTGTCATGTTCCAACGGTTATGGTATTCCGGCCTCCGCGCTGAGGGGTTGGCCGGGTGGGGG
>CAMWRH010000045.1 GCA_947176605.1 uncultured Porphyromonadaceae bacterium | reverse complement strand
TGTGCAACTACAACCATACCTTTTATTTTACTCAGTGCTTAACGCACCACTAATGTCCGGGCATTTGAAATACACCTTCGATTCCTCTGTGCGCAGCAGCGTCATATACTCCGTGTCAAACGGATCAGTGTCGGTATACGTCATCATCACCATGGCATCGAATCCGTCGGCTACCGTATCACGCAATATTACGGAGGTTTCAATAGCAGAGATAGAGGCGCCGGGTGCGAAACTGCGGATTTCCTGTACCCATTTCATGCCGGGGCGGAAATAGTTGTCGGATGCGGCCATAGAGCTTAGAGCCATCAGCGCAGCCGGAAGCAGCGCCAATAACCGGGTGATGTAAATTGGAATATCAATCGGGTTTGATGGCTGCATTCTTGACATAGGCATGAAATATTAGGTAGTTCAGGTAAGTGCTGCAAATATAATGGCAAATAATGAAAATACAAAAAAAACTATGGATTTATTAATAAATATTAAGCAGATGGCGAGATGACTTGGCTTCATTAGTGTGGCGGGCTGACGCACTGCCGGATGGCAACGGATATAGGTATCTCCGGGAGCCGTATGCTCATTGATTCCGCTTGCCGGCGCGGTGGTGTCTGTATCAGGCGAGTGCCTGGCGGGTATGACAAAATAAACGGGGGAGGGGAGGCGTTGTATAAGCAAACTAACGCCAACTTCAACGGATACAGCTTATGAGACATGCCACAATCCTTATTCCACTGCTTGCCGCGCTGATCGGGTGCAACCGCAGCGAACCCTCCGGGCAGACGCGTCTCCCCATACATGCCGAAATGCTGCCGGCGGTAGCGGTAATCAATGCCGACGACAGCGAGGCACGCGAAAAAATGAAAGGTTGGGCAGGCCGGATCATCCAGGTCAACTCCGCCGACGACCTCCCCGACGACCCCTTCGGATTCACCCCGGCTTACAGCAGCCTCTCATACTCCACTGAAACACTGCTACTATGGTATAACGCATTTCCCGACTTCCACCTCGAAAGTACGCGCCAATGGTTTATCCGCGACAACAGCGACAATACATATCGATGGAATATGGATCTGGGCGGTTCTTTCAGCCGGACAGGTGGCGAAGTGGAGGAAGTGACCTATGTCAGAATGGCGATAGTAGTGGCCAAACTGCCCGATATGGCCGAAGTGAGCGTGGCCTACGGCATATCCGATTACAGCTGGGACTGGGAAGAAGCCGAATGACGGCCTCTTCCCCATCGCCGGTTGCTTCCGGACACTGAGAGTGTGACCGCCTCAAATCAGTTGAGCGACGAAATCGGAGTCATGTGATAGCCCAGGTCGTGAAGCTCCATCGCCATCCCCATCACATACATCTCATGCAGCGCATCGACATAGCAATGGAACGCCGCCGGAGTCCCCGGCTCCACCTGCTCATGATTCAGCAGGCTCAGCACCCTGGCCGCGCACTCCGCCACGAGATCCGACACCTTATCGGCACGCTTCTCATCATAGCCGAAAAGATCGCGCAGCACCGTATCGTCAAGATTATCGTAGCCGTTGCGGTCGCGTAGCTGCTGATACTGGTCGTCCTTCGATGCCTGCGACTCCCAATCCGTATCCCAATACCAGGCCATCGCCATGCCGATAAACATCATCCACCCCAGCGACACCACCGGATACTGCTGAAACTCACGTGCGCCGTCGGGTATATAGGCCGATGCCACCGCTTCCCACTTATCCTGCACATCGGGGCACTCCGGCATATGGCTGTCGATAGCCCCCTTATTCACCAGAAACGCATAAAGGTCGTCGTACACTTTCTGCCGGAATCCGGCCACTTTATCATTCTGCTCCATAGTCAAAAAAACATTGTTAATCCATTATCTTAACGGCGTGCGGCGCATATTTGTTTTAGTCACCCTTCCTACTCATCCCGAGCATGAGGCAACGCGTCATGCACCACGCCCGCAACGCATGGAGACAGATATCGGCACGAAATTCAATTGATTGCTTTTGAAATTCCCAAAATTTGGCTAAATTTGTGGAATCATACAGAGCCCCTTGCGGGCGACCTCAAAAAGAATCAATCTAACACTGAAATATACACCATGAACCACAACCGCATCCTCCTTACAGCCGAATGGCCCGAGATGCCTGAATTCAAAGAAGGGATACGCCGCGCACCCGACCGTGGCTACACCCTGACACCCGAGAAAACCAAGACCGCCCTGCGCAACGCCCTGCGCTATCTTCCCCCCGAGCTGCACGCCAAGGCAGCCCCCGAATTCATGGAAGAGCTGCGCACACGCGGCCGCATATACGCCTACCGCTTCCGTCCGGAAGGTGACCTGGCTGCCAAGCCCATCGACCAGTACAAAGGGAAATGCCTCGCCGGCAAAGCCTTCCAGGTGATGATCGACAACAACCTCTGCTTCGACATCGCCCTCTATCCCTACGAACTCGTCACCTACGGCGAGACCGGACAGGTATGCCAGAACTGGCTCCAGTACCGCCTCATAAAGAAATATCTCGAAGAACTGACCGACGACCAGACCCTCGTCGTAGAGTCAGGTCATCCGCTCGGCCTCTTCCCCTCGCGCCCCGAGGCTCCGAGAGTGATCATCACCAACGCCATGATGGTGGGTATGTTCGACAATCTCCACGACTGGCATGAAGCCATGCAGCTCGGAGTGGCCAACTACGGCCAGATGACTGCCGGAGGATGGATGTACATCGGCCCGCAGGGTATCGTGCACGGCACATTCAACACCATCCTCAACGCAGGCCGCATGAAACTCGGTGTGCCCCAGGACGGCGACCTGGCCGGACACCTCTTCGTAAGTTCCGGCCTCGGCGGAATGAGCGGCGCACAGCCCAAGGCCGCCCTCATAGCCGGAGCCGCCTCGATTATAGCCGAAGTCGACCTCTCCCGCATCATGACCCGCAAGAACCAGGGTTGGGTAGAGGTAGTGACCGACTCCATCCCCGAGGCATTCCGCATCGCCGAAGAAGCGATGGCCGAAAAGCGCCCCGTATCGATCGCATATCACGGCAACGTGGTCGACCTGCTCGAATACGCAGTGGCCAACGACAAGAAAATCGAACTCCTCAGCGACCAGACCTCCTGCCACGCCGTATACGAAGGTGGCTACTGTCCGGCCGGAATGAGCTTCGAAGAGCGCACCCGCCTGCTGCATGAAGACCACGACCGCTTCCGTGCTGAAATCGACAAGACCCTGCGCCGCCACTACAACGCCATCAAGGCACTCACCGAGCGCGGCACATACTTCTTCGACTACGGCAACTCCTTCATGAAAGCCATCTACGATGCCGGAGTCAAGGAAATCTCCAAAAACGGCATCGATGAAAAAGACGGATTCATCTGGCCCTCATACGTAGAGGATATCATGGGCCCGATGCTCTTCGACTACGGCTACGGCCCCTTCCGCTGGGTATGCCTCAGCGGCAAGCACGAAGACCTCGTGAAGACCGACCGCGCCGCCATGGAATGCATCGACCCCGACCGCCGCGGACAGGACCGCGACAACTACAACTGGATACGCGATGCCGAAAAGAATGCCCTCGTGGTGGGCACACAGGCCCGCATCCTCTACCAGGATGCTATGGGACGCCTGAAGATCGCACTGAAATTCAACGAGATGGTGCGCAACGGTGAGGTAGGCCCGATTATGCTCGGACGCGACCACCACGACGTAAGCGGCACCGACTCCCCCTTCCGCGAGACATCCAACATCAAAGACGGCTCCAACGTGATGGCCGACATGGCAGTGCAGTGCTTCGCCGGCAACTGCGCCCGCGGCATGAGCCTCGTGGCGCTCCACAACGGCGGCGGCGTGGGTATCGGCAAGGCCATCAACGGCGGATTCGGTATGCTCTGCGACGGCTCCGAACGTGTCGACGAAATCCTGACCAAAGCGATGCTCTGGGACGTGATGGGTGGTGTGGCACGCCGCTCATGGGCCCGCAACGAGAACGCCATGAGCACCGTGCGCGAATGGAACGACACCCAGGCCGCCAACGGATTCATGATTACCGAACCCTTCCTGGCCGACGACGAACTGATCAACAGCATCGTGAAATGAAGCAGAACCGGATTATAAAGAACGTGCGTATCGTCACCCCCCTGGGGCACGAAGCCCTCAGGGGGGAGGCGATGCGCCGTCTCCATACAGTAGAGCAGGGTATTATCGTAATCGCCGACGGCATAATCGAATATGCCGGCGAAGAAAGCGGCTGCCCCGCAGAGCTGCTTGCCCTGCACAGCTATGAATATACCGATGCCGAAGGGCGAGTGGCGCTCCCAGGATTTGTCGACAGCCACACCCACCTCGTATTCGGCGGCTACCGCCCCGATGAGTTCTCATGGCGACTGAAAGGGGACACCTACATGTCGATCATGGAGCGCGGCGGCGGGATACAGAGCACCGTCAACGCCACCCGCCACTGCTCGGCCGACGACATGGCACGCAAAGCCCGGTGGTTTCTGCGCCGCATGTCGGAGATGGGGGTCACTACCGTAGAAGCCAAAAGCGGCTACGGGCTTGACCTCGAGACAGAGCGCCGTCAGCTTGAGGCCATACGTCAGCTCGCCGATGATCCTGCGACCGGACTCAACGTGGTCAGCACATTCCTCGGCGCACATGCCGTGCCGACCGAATACAAAGGGCGCACCTCCGAATACGTAGACTACCTCATAGCCGAGATGCTCCCCGCCTTCCGCGACATGGCCCGCTGCTGCGACGTATTCTGCGAAAAGAACGTATTCGAGATTGACGACTCCCGCCGCCTGCTCAAGGCGGCCCGCGAAATGGGGTATGCCCTCAAGCTGCACGCCGACGAGATAGTGACACTTGGAGGAGCCGAACTCGCAGCCGAACTCGGCGCCCTTTCGGCCGACCACCTGCTGCACGTAAGCGACGAAGGGGTGCGCCTCATGGCCGAGGCCGGAGTAGTGGCCACATTGCTCCCTCTCACCGCCTTCGCCCTCAAAGAGCCTTACGCCCCGGCGCGCAAATTCATCGAAGCCGGCGGAGCCGTGGCCCTCGCCACCGACCTCAACCCCGGCAGCTGTTTCTCCGGCTCCATCCCCCTCACCATATCCCTGGCCTGCATCTACATGCAGATGAGCATCGAAGAGACCATCACCGCCCTGACGCTCAACGGCGCGGCCGCCCTCGGGATGGCCGCGGAATGCGGTTCGCTCGAGAAGGGTAAGAGGGGTGACGTGGCGATACTTGAATTCGACAACATCAACTACCTCCCTTACTACGTGGGAATGAACTGCGTGCGCACCACCATCCATGCCGGACGCGTGGTATACGACGCTCCCCGTCCGGAATAAAACCAACAACACAGCATAACACATGAATACCATGACTGACAAGATGGAAACATACGCCATAGGCAGCTCCCCGCTGACCTACGACCTGATAGAACGCATCCTGCGCGACGGCACCCGGCTCGTGCTCTCAGATGAGGCAGTGGCCCAGATCACGCATTGCCGCGAGTTTCTCGACCGCAAGACCGACGACACTACCGCCCCGATCTACGGAGTGACCACAGGTTTCGGATCACTCTGCAACAAGCATATCTCACCCGAGGACCTCACCACACTTCAGGAGAACCTCGTAAAGAGCCACTCCTGCAGCGTAGGCACACCGGTGGCTCCCGAAGTGGTGAAACTCATGCTCCTGCTCAAGGCCCACGCCCTCTCGATGGGATTCAGCGGCGTGCAGGTAGAGACAGTGCAGCGCATACTCGACTTCTACAACAACGACATCCTCCCCGTGGTCTACGACCGCGGATCACTCGGCGCCAGCGGCGACCTCGCTCCCTTGGCCAACCTCTTCCTGCCGCTCATCGGCGAGGGTGAGGTGATGTTCCAGGGGAAACGCCGTTCGGGTCAGGAAGTGCTCAACATCTTCGGCTGGAATCCCATCCGCCTCAAATCAAAAGAGGGTCTGGCCCTGCTCAACGGCACACAGTTCATGAGCGCCAACGGCATAAAGGCCCTTATCGACGGCTGGCACCTCGTCAACTGCTTCGACCTCTTCGGCGCAATGTCGCTCGAAGCCTTCGACGGCCGCATCGAACCCTTCTGGGACTGCATCCAGCAGGTGCGTCCTCACCCCGGTCAGATTGAGACAGGGCGCGTATTCCGCGAGCTCCTCAAAGGATCCGAAATCATTAAGCGTGAGAAAGAGCATGTGCAGGATCCATACTCGTTCCGTTGCATACCGCAGGTGCACGGAGCCGTCAAGGATGCCATGAACCATGTGACCGACGTGCTGCATATCGAGATCAACTCCGTCACCGACAATCCCACCGTCTTCCCCGACGAAGACATGGTCGTATCCGGCGGCAACTTCCACGGCGAGCCGATAGCCCTCGTATTTGACTACATGGGAGTGGCGCTCCACGAGCTCGGCAACATCTCCGAGCGCCGTGTGGCCCAGCTGATACTCGGCCTGCGCGGGCTGCCCGAGTTCCTCGTGGCCAAACCCGGCCTGAACTCCGGATTCATGATACCGCAGTATGCAGCCGCCTCGATGGTGAGCCAGAACAAGATGTATGCCTGGCCGGCAAGCTGCGACTCAATCGTAAGTTCCAACGGACAGGAAGACCTCGTGTCGATGGGAGCCAACTCAGCCACCAAGCTGCATAAGATCATCGACAACCTCAAGCGCATCGCCGCCATCGAGCTGATGAACGCCGCCCAGGGACTCGACTTCCGCCGTCCGCTCAAATCATCGCCCTACATCGAGACCGTGATGGAGAACTACCGCAAGGAAGTGCCCTTCGTAGAGGACGATGTAGTGATGCAGGACTACATACAGCGCACCATGGACTTCCTCGACCGCTTCGACATCGTGATCGAAAAGCCCGAAGACTGATACCGCAGGCACCGTCCCGCCACCGGGTTGCCCCGATAATCCCGTTACGGCACCCTCCCCGGCGACGAATGCCATCCGCAAATAATGCCAACCATCGGCACCCGAGCCTCCGCCCCCGGCGGCCCGGGTGCCTTTTTTCATCAACAGCGCAGTTCATCAACAGCGCGTCAAAGGCCCGTTTAGACACAGAGGACACGGGGGCACGAAGTGGGCACAGAGAAAAATTTTATCTTTGAGCGTCCTCTGTGTTCTTTGAGTGCTCTGTGTCTATGGGGGTGGCAGGGAGCAGGGGAGGGGGCAGGCAAACGCCGGGTACCTCTCAAATTGCCTCATGCCGTTAAGATGGTTTATGAACTGTAATTTTGCGTAAAAATAACGCATTAAAAATTTGGCAGAAGAAAAAGATGGTGTTAAATTTGCGTCAGAATTACGCAAGAGGAGGAATCTTAAAAATTTTTTCCGGATTGCGTTTACCTATCACCTACCGCAAGTATATACATATGAGCGAACGGAAATACAGCTATGAGCGAACGGAAATACAGCTATGAGCGAACGGAAATATACATATGAGTATCCGCGACCGGCACTGACGGCGGATTGCGTGATTTTCGGCTTTGACGGCGAAAGTCTTAAGATTCTGCTGGTGGAGCGCGGGCTGGAGCCTTACAAAGGTTGCTGGGCGCTCCCGGGGGGATTCATGAAGATGGATGAGACCATCGATGAGTGCGCACGCCGCGAACTTCTGGAAGAGACCGGAGTACGCGATGTATACGTCGAGCAGTTCGGCTGCTTCAGCGGCGTAGGGCGCGACCCGCGCGGACGTGTCGTCACAGTGGCCTTCATCGCCTTGGTGCGCCCCGCTGACCATCAGGTGCGCGGAGGCGACGATGCCCGGCTGGCCGCATGGTTTGATGCCTCGGATCTCCCCCCGCTGGCATTCGACCATAAAGAGATAATCGCAGCCGCACGCCGCAGGCTCCGCGAAATCCTGGTACTTCGCCCCGTGGCCTTCCGGCTGCTCGACGAGACCTTTACGGTCGACGAACTTCGGAAGGTATACGAAACCGTCAACAATACCACCTACGACCGGCGCAACTTCCACCGCAAACTGATGCAGTCGGATATCGTGGAAGCCGTGGACGACGACGCATCAATCTGCATCAGCTCCAGTAACATGCCCGGCAAAACTCCCGAACGCGGCCGCCGCCCCCGGCTCTTCCGCCTTGGCGAATCGTTGCGCACCTTATCCGCGCCCGATAACCCCTCGGTTGCCGCCGATGAGGATAAGAGGGAAGATGGCTCGATGAAGGATTTATTCCTCTTCTGATTCTCTTCACGCCTCCTCCCCGTACAGTGTGGCTGCCGCGCCACGCCACTCTCTATCAGTCAGTCCGGCTGCCTCCGGCTCTCTCTCTCCCCACGTGTCGCCATGCGCAGAGGCTATCCCCTATGCCGGGATGCCGCCGCGCCATGTGCCACCGCCAATGCAAATCGGCACGTCCGAAAGAAAAACATTCGAAAACATTTCAACATTCATCAACGCCCCGACTCCCGGACTGCACCCACGGTCACCGGCGGAAAGCGCCCCGGAGGTCAGCAGCCGGATAGGGATTAAAATCAAACCGAATTATGGAAAAGCATGTACGCTTCAACCTCATCATCCTTGATGAGTCCGGTTCAATGTCAGATTGTCTGAGGGCCACAATCGACGGTTGCAACGAGACCCTCGACGTAGTGCGCAACTTTCAGAAAGAGAACGCCGACACAATCGACAGCTTCGTCAGCATCTACGCGTTCCATGGGTGGTGGGAGCACGGATCGCGCTATATATACAAAAACGTCCTGGCATCCGAAGTGCCCGATATCACAAGTGAAGACTACCGTCCCAGTGGCAGCACTCCTCTGCTCGATTCCATAGGCAGGACCCTGACCGACCTCGAGTCTGTGGCCAAAACGCATCACTTGCCCTCGGCCGTGGTCACCATCATTACCGATGGCCTCGAGAATGCCTCCAGAACATATACCTACGAGAGTGTGGCCACCATCATCGACCGCCTCAAGGAGCTGGGATGGACCTTCAACTTCATCGGAGCCAACATCGATGAAATAGCCGAGAGCCGCAAACTTCATATCGACAATCACATGAGCTTCCGCAGCGATGAGGGTGGCACTCGACATATGTTCAACCGATTAAGGAATATCACCAACAGAGATGCGATAGGTCTGGATAAGTTCATCAGAGAGGAAGCGAACATGTCGGAGGAGGAAATCATCGCCCGCCGCAAGGAACGCGCCAGAAATTACCTTTCCGAAGATCCCGGCGAACTGACTGATGACTCACCCTTCTGATATTCTGATACCTACCCTTCGGTTCGGATAGACCGACTGTAGACGCAGATACAGTACGACAAAAGAAGCCGCGGCCATAACGGTCGCGGCTTCAGTGCGTTTCGTAGGCAACGCCACTGTCGGTATCCTGAACTGGCGGTACACGGAGTTCGGTCCGAGGTGGGGCAGGGGTGGAGCGGTGGTCAGGAGCGGCGGCGGAGGCGCACCACGTTCTCTACGTGGTGGGTGTGGGGGAACATGTCGACCGGCTGCACATGGGTCACTTCGTAGAGGTGGTCCATCAGGGCGAGGTCGCGTGCCTGGGTGGCCGGGTTGCAGCTTACGTATACAATCGTCTCCGGGCGGGCGTTGAGTATCACCTTCACCACATCCTCGTGCATTCCGGCACGCGGAGGGTCGACGATCATCACGTCCGGACGGCCATGGCCGGCGATAAACCCGTCGGTGAGCACATCCTTCATGTCGCCGGCATAGAAGAGGGTATTGTCAAGACCGTTGACCCGCGAATTGAGCCGCGCATCCTCGATGGCCACCTCCACATACTCTATACCAATCACCTTCGCGGCCTGACGGGCCACGAAATTGGCTATCGTGCCGGTGCCGGTGTAAAGGTCGTATACCAGCGGGCGTCGCCCTTCGGCCACCCATGCGGGAGCTTCCTCACCCTCCACCGTCAGCGGACCGCACTCCGGGTCGAGTCCGGCAAAGCGGCGGGCCACCTTATACAGCTCATAGGCCTGACGGGAATTGGTCTGATAGAACGACTTCGCGTTCACCCTGAACCTCAGCCCCTCCATCTCCTCCTCGATATAGTCCGGCCCCCGGAAAGGGATGATCTCCACATCGGCCAGCGAATCATTCAGTTTCAGATTCACGGCATATTCCAGCGACGTGATTTCCGGGAATTCAGAGGCCACGGCCTCCATCACCATCCGGATGGCCTGCGGATCATCCTCCCCGAATGCCAGCACCACCATCTTCTCCCCCGTAGACGCGGTGCGTATCATCAGCGTGCGGAGCAGACCGTGATTGTTGCGGATATCATAGAAAGAAAGACCGTGTGCCAGAGCGAAATCATAGATGAAATTGCGCACCCGGTTGCCGAAATCCTCCTGCAGATGGCACTGCTCTATATGCAGCACCTTGTCAAACGCCCCCGGGATATGGAAACCCAGCCCGTTGGGGGAGTCGGTAAACTCGCGGCCGGAACGCAGTTCCTCGAAAGTGCGCCACTTCTTGTTGGAGAACGTATACTCCATCTTATTCCGGTAGGCCACCGTATCTGCCGAGCCGAGCGTAGGCATGATTTCCGGGAGGGTGATCTTGCCGATGCGCGTCAGCGCGTCGGTCACCTGCTGGCGCTTCTGCGCGAGTTGCTCCTCATACGGTATATGCTGCCATTTGCATCCGCCGCAAATGGTGAAATGCCGGCAGAACGGTTGCACCCGTAGAGGGGAGGGGGCGACGAGGCGCACGATGTGCCCCTCGGCATATGAATGCTTCTTGCGGTCGATCTGCACATCGGCGATGTCGCCCGGCGCACCGTAAGGGATAAACACCACGATAGGCGACTCATCCTCAGGCCGCAGCCTTACACGCGCCAGAGCCTTCCCTTCGGCAGCCAGGCCTGTGATCTCAATTCCCTCAAGCAGAGGCAACGGACGTTTTTTTCTTCCCATCTAAATGAAATATTGAACTAAAGCGGCTTCCTGACGGTTATAAACGCAAAGATGGATTCAGGGAAACCGCTTTACTAAATCTTAAATACTTTACTTATGATTAAATCAATGCTTATTGCCGGTGCCGGAGGATTCGTAGGCACATGTGGCCGATTTCTGGTCGGCAAATGGAGCGCAGGGATGTTTCATGGTCCCTTCCCGATGGGCACATTCCTGGTCAACATCATCGGATGCTTCCTGATAGGTATATTCTTCGGCCTCCTTGAGAAGGCTCATGTCATGACCCCCGGAGAGAATGTGCTTCTCATCACCGGCTTCTGTGGCGGCTTCACCACCTTCTCATCCTTTGCCGACGACATGTGGGTGCTTGGCAGCAAAGGGGACTGGGGCACATTTGCAGCCTACTTCGTGGCCACCGTCATCATCGGCATACTTCTGGTCTGGGCCGGACGCGCCATCATCCGCTAAAGCTGCCTCAGTCGTTGGGGCGCTGCATATGCTCCATCATCTTGCCGGCGAAGGGGCGCTCCCCGACGCTTTGGAATCCGGCCGCCACATAGACCCTGCGTGCTTCCGGATTATCGTGATCCACGAGCAGTCCGAGAGGCTTTCGGGCCATGGCTGCCTTATCGGCGGCCTTGCGTATCAGTTTCATGGCGAGCCCCTGACGGCGGAATTTCGGGAGCACCATCAGCGAGTCGAGGTAAATCTCATCGTCTGACGTCTCAGACTTCATGTCGTCGGCAGATATGTTCCACCCGAGCATCCGGTTGGCCTCATCAATAAAAGCCTGCCGCAGGCGTGCCAGATCAGCTCCGTCATAGCAGATTACGGCACCGGCACGCTCGCCACGTGGAGTGAATGCCACATAAGCGTTGCGATAACTGTATTGCGACACCTCGGCGACTGCCAGATGCGTGAAAAGTTTCCTTAAAAGGGGGAGACGATACGCGCCGCCCGCCATATGCATGCAATGATCCTCGCCTATGGCCGACATCACAGTCTCTGCCAGAAACGGGGCATCCTTTGTAGTGGCTCTGAGAATCATATAGTCCATGATGCAAATTTAGTAAAAAATCAGACGGTTTTAGTTATATTTGTAGAATTTTTCTCGATTCCCTGCCCTTGAAGAGATTCTGCTAAAGCCAAAAGGGTAATACTTTTAAGATACATTATTAATTGTAAGATTGTTATGCTGTACACATCCAACCAATTGCGCGACCGACATTCGGTGCGGTCCTATACCACAGACCCGATACCTGCTCCGGCGCTGGCCGTGTTGCAGCAGGAAGTGGAAGCCGTCAATACGGAGTATGCCTCGGAGGGGGTGCGCTTCGTGCTGTGTCTCGATTCTCCGGCTGCGTTCGGGTCGTTTAAGAAGAGCTACGGATTTTTCCGTAATGTGAAGAATTATTTTGTGGCCATAGTGGATTCCTCGGGGGCGAATGCCCGGGAGGTGGCCGGATATGCCGGAGAGCGTCTGGTCATGGCAGCTGTGGCCAACGGCCTTGGCACATGTTTCGTGGCGGCCACCTACGATGCGTCGCGGGTATCCGTAGAAATGTCGGCCACCGAGAGCATTGCCTTCCTCATCACCGTAGGGGTGGCCTCGGAGGAAAAGGGGTTTATCGCCGGACTCGTGGAGCGCATGACGCACCGGAAGAGTGTCGAGCCGGAAGAATTTTATGACACCGACCTTGCCTTCTACAATCTTGCAGAGGCGGAGGACCGTCTGCGGTATCTGCGGGCCGGCCTGCGGGCGATAGCCGCCGCGCCGTCGGCGCTCAACAAGCAGCCGGTGCGCGTATGGCTCGGAGAGGATACCTATCTTCATGCCGGGCTGGCCATGACCGGTGACTATACCGACATCGACCTCGGCATCGCCAAGTTCAATTTTCAGAATGTGACACCCGGCAAGTGGGAATGGGGAGTAGGCGGACGGTTCATGACCCGCTGACCCCGGGAACGGATCAGCCGTTTAGTTCGCAGAGGCGGATGGCGGTGATGTTGCGACCGGTTTCTCCGGGGTTGCGGCGGTAGGAGTAAAGGGGATGGCCGGAGCCGGTGGGGGAGGTGTCGGTGGTATGGCGGGTGCAGTGATGGCTGATGGTGATGAGGGTATCGCTTACTCCGGCGCGGATAAGTCGAAGACGGTTGCACTCCTTCAGGTCGATATGCGGTCGGGGTGAAGCGGTATCCTGACGGCCATCGGTCGTCGGCGCCCCTGCACTGCAGGCCGCCCCGGCATCGGTGCCTCCGGTCGGATTGGCAGCCGCCGGCTGCAATACGCCTGCTGCGAGTCCGGCTGCGCGAAACTCCTCCGCCAGTTCAGGACTCACCTCGTAGCAATCCGCGCAGATGCACGGCCCGATATATGCGCGTATCCGCGCAGCGTCGGCCCCCATATCCACCAGTCGGCGCACCGTGGCACCCACGATGTCGGAGCGGGTGCCCTTCCATCCGGCATGGATGGCGGCTATGGCCCGGATGTCGTCGGCGCAAAGCAGCACCGGCACGCAGTCGGCTGTGCGCACCCCGATCCATACGCCCGGCAGGCGTGTGATAAGCGCATCCGTATCGCCGAAAATTTCCGGCCATGAAGTGGCATCGCCATTCCGCAACCGATCAAGATGCCGATGCTCTACAACTGCCACATTTGCCGAATGGGTCTGTTGCGGCAGCACTACCGCACGCTCCATAGCCACGTCGCGGCGTATCCCTGCCGCTATTATTTCCGATGCACCCATGCGCATCGCGTCCCCGAAACCGAAAGAAAGAAGATTTTTCATAATAAGGATATTGACTCGGAAAGATATTGACTCGGAAAGGATATCGGTTCAGCCTATGGCCGGCCGGATTGAGTACATTGTTATAAATTGTGGGGCTGAAGAGGGCATTACCATTCATAGGCCACATTCACACCGAGACAGTTGAGCGTGACCGAACGCTGCCACGCATCCCAGTAATTGCTCGTAAGCAACTGATAGCTTACCCCCACATCCAGCGCCTGCTTGCCGTTGCCTCCCGTAGGGATGCGCAGACCGATGGAGGGGCGCAGATAGAAATATTCGTTGTTGGTGATGTAGCCGTTGTTGATGCGCAGATAATTGTCGCCGGCAAGAAACGACGCGCCGATCCTCACATCCGCAAAAAAGGCGATCCCCGACCGCCCCCCGATGTTGAAGCGGAAATCAGTGAATACGGGAATCATCACGCCATTGTCGGCCGAATCATGCTGACGGTAGCCCGGAGTGAAATCCGAACCCCACCCGTCGGCCTGCGACGTATGGACATACTGCACCCCCAGACCGGCACCCATAAAGAACCAGTCGGAGTAGCTGAACCCCTGCACGGTCGAGATTCCTGCGAAATCACATTGGTAATCCCCCAGACCGTGAAGATACTCGGCCTCCACGAATCCTTTGTAATTCATCCGGCCCGACAGGGCCGGAGTTATCATATTGCCTATCTGATTGGCAATCTCATAATACTGCGCCGAGGCATCGGCTGTATATAGCAATGCAGGCAGAGTGGCAAGCATCAGTAATTTACGTATCATAACTGTCGAAGTATGTAAGAGTAATACAGTATGTAGAAGTAATACAAGGTGGCCGCACTGTGCCACGGCTCCTGTCAGCAGCGGAGGGGGCATCGGCGTCCATGATTATAAAACGTCTTAAAGGGTGTGTTTTATTCTTCGGGGTGCGAAATCAGTGAAAATCGGCAATGAAAAAGTGCCGGTCAATCGCCGGAATTTGTTATTTTTGCATACGGAGGAAGTGCCCGGCTCCTGATGGCAGCCGTCCCTCCAGTCTGAAATACGCGTAAATGTAATTATGGAAAAGAAAATCGAGATAGAAGAGATCATAAAGGAGAAGGCTCCGCATTACCGCATGATATATATGGAAGCCGATGTGGAGAACGCTGACGTAAGCGAGGAATTGCGCGACGAACTCCTGCGCATGGCCTCCGGCCTGACCGAACTATATGAAGTATCCGACATCAACCGCCGCCCGGCCATAGCCGCCACACGTGCCGCCTACAAGGCCTGCGGCAAAGATCCCAACCGCTACCGCCCCTCGCAGGAGCAGCTGATGCGCAGGGTGGTGCGCGGACTCGGGCTTTACAACGTAAGTCAGCTTGTGGATACGGGCAATCTTCTCTCGCTTGCCACGGGATGGTCGGTAGGCGTGTTCGACCGCGACAGGATCGAAGGCCCGGTCATCACCGTCGGCGTGGGACGCGGGGGGGAACCGTATGAGGGGATAGGGCGCGGCGAACTCAACATCGCCGGGATGCCCGTGATACGCGACGCGGCCGGAGGATTCGGCACCCCCACCTCTGACCACGAGCGCACCAAGACCACACCCGATACGCGCCACATAAGCGTGACGATGCACCTCTTCGACAGCCGCGAAGCCGACATCCCCGCCATCATCGACATGATGCGCGACCTCTTTACGCGCCATTGCAACGCCACGGCGATAGAGATCGCCGTGACGGAATGACCGGGTAAGGGATCCGCCGCCCCCACGGAAAATTTTTTCCACAGTGCTGTCACAAATCATCCGCACGGTGTGTCATTGTAATGTAAACATCAAAAAAATTACCGTCAGTTGCGTAAATACCCCCCTCACTCCATAATGCAGGGGTGCCGGTATTGCCGGAGTCTTCCCGGCAACAAGAGTCACACTCTCTAAGTAAGAGAGTGTGACTCTTTGCAATATGCTGATAATCAAATGGATACGGATGGGTCAAACAGCGGTTTGTGAAACATTTCCACTTTCTGCCGTCAAAAGTCACATATTTTAACAGCATGTAACATCCGTAAATTCAAGATAATTAGCTATATTTGCACTGGCTTAACACTCTCTTACTTAGAGAGTGTGACTCTTTTATAAAGCAAATTACTGATAATCAGTAGCGTATGGCCGAGGATAGATGATCTGCAATACTTCGGATACGTGAATACAGATGGTTGGATAATTTTCAGGCATAATTATGGATTTCGCATTAATCGGTACGGCCGGGTATATAGCTCCGCGCCATATAAGGGCAATAGCGGATACCGGCAATAATCTTAGGGTGGCATACGATATAGCCGACAGCGTGGGGAGGCTTGACGGGGCGTTTCCGGAAGCGTGGTTTTTCACACGTCAGGAGGAATTCGACTGTTTCTGCCGCCGGTGCATGCGTTCCGACACTCCGTTGCACTACACATCCATCTGCTCTCCCAACGACACTCACGCCGCATTCATAGAGAATGCACTGCATCTTGGCACAGACGTGATATGCGAAAAGCCCCTCGCGCTGCACGCCGCCACAGTCGACCACCTGATGGAGGCCGAACGCATCACCGGCCATAAGGCCTACAATATACTTCAGCTGCGGCTGCATCCGTCGGTGGCGGCACTCAAAGAGCGCATCGACCGGGAACCGGACGGGCTGGTGCACGACGTGGACCTTACCTACATCACATCTCGCGGACGCTGGTACCATGCAAGCTGGAAGGGGGATGAAGCGCGCAGCGGAGGGATAGCCACCAATATCGGAGTGCATTTCTACGACATGCTGCAATGGGTGTTCGGCCCGGTGCGGCGCAGTGTGGTGCATCTCCGCACTCCCGACCGCGTGGCCGGATATCTGGAGCTGAAGAAGGCACGCGTGCGCTATTTCCTGAGCATCTCGGCGCGCACGCTCCCGGCAGAGGCCACTGCCGCAGGAATGCGCACGTGGCGCCTGCTGGAGATCGACGGCGAACGGTTTGAGTTCAGCGACGGATTTACCGACCTTCACACCGAGAGCTACCGCCGAATACTATCCGGACACGGATTCCGCATAAGCGAGGCGCGCCCCGCAGTCGACCTTGTAGAGCGTATCCGCACCGCACACCCCGAGGGGTTGCGCGGCGACTGGCACCCGCTGGCTTCGCTTCCGGCGGATAATATAGACTTCAGATATCCCGATTGCACCCATGAAGCATTCTGACGTAACCGACGAGAGAACAGCCATGGAGAAGCCCGAAGAAATCCGGATGGTCGATCTCCGCGGTCAGTATCTCCGACTGCGCGATGATATCGGGCGCGGATGGGATGCGGTGATGGAGTCATGCCGGTTTATCAACGGCCCGGAAGTGAGTGAACTTGAGTCGGCCCTGGCCCGGTTTACGGGAGCCCGGCACGTAGTGGCCTGCGGCAACGGCACCGATGCCCTGCGCATAGCCCTGACAGCGCTCGACCTCCGGCCCGGAGATGAGGTGATCGTCCCGGCATTCGCATATGCGGCCTGTGCCGAAGTGGTGTGCATGGCCGGGCTTGTGCCGGTGCCGGCCGATGTGGATGCCGCCACATTCAACCTTACGCCCGAATCTGCCGAACGGGTCATATCGCCGCGCACGCGGGTATTGATGCCCGTGCATCTTTTCGGGCAGCCGTGCGACATGGAGGGGATAATGGAGCTTGCCCGGCGCTACGGACTTAAGGTGATCGAGGACAATGCCCAGTCGCTCGGTGCCCGATGTCCGCACCGGGACGGCAGCGCACCCTTCGCCGGCACGGTAGGCACTATAGGATGCACATCCTTTTTCCCCACCAAGAATCTCGGCTGCTATGGCGACGGGGGAGCCATGTTTACCGATGATGACGGGCTTGCCCGCCGCATCCGCATGATAGCCAATCACGGACAGGAGGAGAAGTACACTCACCGCATCGTAGGGTGCAACTCCCGTCTCGACACGCTGCAGGCCGTGGTGCTCAACGTCAAGCTCCCTCATCTTCCGGCCTGGAATGAGGCAAGGCGCCGGGCTGCGGCCAAGTATTCCGCATTGCTCGGAGAGACGGAGGGAATCACGCTGCCGAAGGCCGCGCCGGGAGCCGACCATGTGTGGCATCAGTACACACTGCGTGTGGCCGGCGGTGAACGCGACCGGCTGCGGCAATGGCTCGCTTCGCGCGGGATACCTACCATGATATATTATCCCCGACCGCTACATCTTCAGAAAGCCTACCGGAGCAGGATGCGGCTGGGTTGTGTGCCGGAAGTGGCCGAGCGTCTGTGCGGCGAGGTGCTCTCGCTCCCCATGCACACCGAGCTGACGGATTCCCAGATCGAATATATCGGCAGCTCGATAAATGAGTTTTTTGCCGGATCGCCCCATCGGCATGACAGCATGGGCGCAGCGGCAGTCACTGTCGGCTCGCCGACCTGAAACCATACGCAATGACACAGGAATACTTCATACATCCCACGGCAGTGGCCGACCCCGGGTGCGTCATATCTACCGGCGTGCGGATATGGCATTACAGCCACATCATGGCCGGAGCCGTGATAGGAGAGGGGTGCAACATAGGGCAGAACGTGATGATAGCCCCGGGGGTGGTGTTGGGACGCAACGTAAAGGTGCAGAACAATGTGTCGCTCTATACCGGAGTGACGTGTGAGGATGATGTCTTTCTGGGTCCCTCATGCGTATTCACCAACGTGCGCAATCCGCGCAGTTTCGTATGCCGCCGCGACGAGTTCCGCCCTACGCGGGTGAGGCGCGGGGCTACGCTTGGAGCCAACTGCACGGTGGTGTGCGGCCATGAGATAGGGGAGTTCGCTATGGTGGGGGCAGGAGCGGTGGTGACACATGACGTGCCCCCGTATGCCCTGATGACCGGGAATCCGGCCCGACAGACGGGTTGGGTAAGCGAGTACGGGCATCGTCTTGACTTCGACCCGCTGGGGCAAGCCGAGTGCCCGGAGACGGGGCAGCGCTATGAATTGAGTGACAATCATGTAAGAAGAATCGGATGACTGACAGGATATACGACAGACTTAAATCGGGGGGCGGCCGCCTGGCCGTCGTGGGACTCGGATACGTAGGCCTGCCGCTGGCGCTGGCCTTTGCGCGGCATGTGGCCGTGACGGGGTATGATATCGATCCGAAGCGCGTGGCGCGTATGCGCTGTGGCGATGATCCGTCGGGTGAGCTTCCGGCCGAAGCCTTCGCCGGGACCGACATATCCTTCGGCGATTCGGCCGAAGTGCTGGCGGATGCCTGCTTCTACATAGTGGCCGTGCCCACGCCGGTGGATGCGGCCAACCGCCCTGACCTGCGCCCGCTGACGGATGCCGTAAGAAGCGTGGCCCGGGCTTTGCGGCCGGGGGATTATGTGGTGTTTGAATCCACCGTATATCCGGGATGCACCGAAGAGGTATGCGTGCCGCTGCTGGAGGAAATCTCCGGACTGCGCTGCGGCAGCGGGTTCAAGGTAGGTTACTCCCCGGAACGTATAAATCCCGGAGATCCGGACCGCACCGTGGCCGATACCGTAAAGATAGTGAGCGCGTGTGATGAGGAGGCTTTGGATGAGATAGCCGCCGTGTATTCGCTGATAGTGAAGGCCGGTGTGCATCGCGTAAAGTCGGTAAAGGTGGCCGAGGCCGCCAAACTCCTGGAGAATACGCAACGCGACGTGAACATCGCCCTGATGAATGAATTCGCCATGATATGCGGGCGTCTTGGGATTGATACCTACGGGGTGCTTGAGGCCGCCTCCACGAAGTGGAATTTCAATATGTATTCGCCCGGGCTGGTGGGTGGCCACTGCATCGGGGTGGATCCGTGGTATCTTGTGCATAAGGCCGATGCCATGCAGTGCGGCGGGCGCCTCATACCGATTGCCCGTGCCGTCAATGACTCGGTGCCGGAGTATGTGGCCGCGAGCGTGAGCCGCCTTATCGGAGCGGAAAGCGACCGGGAGGGGCGACGTGTGCTCGTGCTGGGATTCACATTCAAGGAGAATGTGGCTGATATCCGCAATACAAGAGTAGCCGATATGATTGCATCCTTGCGGCACGAGGGGATAGAAGTGGATGTGGCCGATCCCATGGCCAATCCGAGGGAGGTGGAGCGGCACTACGGGATAACGCTCTCGGATGAGTCGGGGAGCGGATATGACGCAGTCATAGTGGCCGTGGCTCACGACTGCTACCGCCCGTTGGATGCCGCATGGTTTGCCGCCCGTCTGCGCAAGGGGGGAGTGCTGGCCGACATTAAGGGGATATTCCGCCACCTGGCGGAGGGGACGTGGGGAGTGCGTTACTGGAGTCTATAGTTGCTGGAGGCTGTAGTTACCGGAGTCTGTAGGAGCTTATGGAGGCAGTCAATGGAGGCGTGAATAAAAGAGCCGGAGCGGTAAGCCGCACCCGGCAGGCTTTCTGGCTCGGACTGGGCAATCTCGTGTCATTCGGATTCGGGATCGTCAGCGCGGCGGTGCTGAGCCGTATGATGCCGGTCGAAGAGTACGGCACGTGGCGGCAGGTGCTTTACGTCTACGGTACGCTGCTGGTGGTGTTCACCCTCGGTATGCCGCGTGCATATTCCTATTTTATACCCCGCGTGCCGGAGGAGCAGGCGCTGTCGGCGCTCAACCGCATCAACCGCCTTTTCATCGTCACCGGTCTAATATTCGCCCTCTTCCTATGGTGCTGCGCCCCGCTGATAGCGGAGGCGCTGGGGAATCCTGCTCTTGCCGCACCATTGCGCTGCTTCGCGCCGGTGCCGGCGTTCCTCTTCCCCGTGATGGGTATGGAGGGGGTAATGGCGAGTCGCCGCTGTACGGCCTATGCCACACTTTACGTCATACTGAGCCGGGTGTTCAACCTGGTCTGCGTGGTGCTCCCGGTGGCCGTATGGCATTGCGGAGCCTCCGGAGCCGCTCTTGGACTGACCCTCTCTTCGGCGGCATGCTGTGCGGTGGGTATCCGGCTGATGCGCCGGCCGTTCAGGGGGATCCGCAGGGAGCCGGCGTCGCTGACCGTGCGCGGGATACTGCGGTATTCGCTCCCGCTCATGACGGCCGGTATCTGGGGAATACTCATACAGTCGGCTCCGCAGTTCTTTGTCAGCCGATGGTACGGCGCGGAGGCATTTGCCGAATTTGCCAACGGATTTATCGAACTCCCCTTCGCCGGGATGGTGATAGGGGCCATAGCCGGTGTGCTGATGCCGGAGGTGTCGCGGTTGGCCGCCGGGAGTGAAGCCGATGTGGGGAGGGTGTTTGAACTGTGGCGCTCCACATTCCGCAAGTCGGCTTCCATTATCTATCCTCTTGCTATATTCGCCTGCGTCTACGCTCCGGAGATAATAGGGTTGCTTTACGGCAGCCGGTACGGTGGGGCGGTGGTCTACTTCCGCATCATAACGGTGGTCAATCTGATACGCGTGGTGCCCTATGCTCCCGTGATGCTTGGGCTGGGGATGAGCCGGCAGTACTCTATGGCAAGCCTTGTGCCCGCCATAGTGGTGGGAGCGGCCGATCTGGCGTGGGTGACGCTTCTGGCTCCGGCAGCAGAGGGGAGCGGGATCATGCCTGCCGGAATCGGCCCGGTCGGGATTGCAGTGATACAATGCTGCGTGCTGATGCTGCACATATCGATGATGCTGCATTACCTGAGCCGGCGCACCGCGATACCGGTGCGCCGGATGATACCGTGGCGCCATTGCGCGGCAATCTGCGGGATTTCGGTCATTGCGGCAGTGCTCCCCTCCATCGCCCTTGACTTTCTTCCTGCGGGATGGAGTCCCTTCGTGCGCCTGCTGATCGGTGGGGGCGCCTTTGTGCTGCTTTTTCTCCCGCCGGCACGGTGCATGGGGATCCGCTATAATGACCTGATACGCCCCCTGCTGCGCTCCCGCAGGTGAGGGGAGGTGAGTTGCCGGTTATTCCGGTTCGGGCCGGGCAACAGAGTATTGGCCGCCGCTGAGAATGTCGAGATACTCGTCGTAGGGGATATGGCGCCCTCCCATGCTGAGCAGGTGGGGAGTCTCAAACTGGCAGTCGATCAGGCATCTCACTCCGGTGGCCGACAATTGGCGGGCCAGGTGGATCAGTGCAAGTTTGCTGGCATTCGGCACACGTGAAAACATGCTTTCCCCCATGAAACCTCCCCTGACGATCACACCGTACAGACCGCCGACGAGCCGGTCGCCCTCCCATACCTCGACGCTCCGTACATTGCGGTGCACCCGGTTGAGCTCGAGATATGCCTCGATGATATCCTCCCCGAGCCATGCCCCGGGAAGGTCGGAACGCTTCATCTTGCTACCGGCATCCACTTCGGAGCATCCCTCCATCACTTCGCGGAGGGCCTGATTGAATGTGACGCGGTAGCGGCCACTGTTGATTAGTGTGCGCATCGAATGCGATACGTGTATCTCTTCGGGAAAGATCACGAAGCGGTCGAGAGGGCAGTACCATATGGGCATCGTACCGGCCGGGAACCATGGGAATATCCCGTAACTGTAGGCTGTGAGCAGCCGGTCGGGACTAAGTGTGCCCCCAATGGCAAGCATACCGTCGGGTTCGCCTAAATAGGGATTGGGAAACGAGCAGTCGTCGTCTGCAAGTTG
>CAMWRH010000044.1 GCA_947176605.1 uncultured Porphyromonadaceae bacterium | reverse complement strand
CAAGCCGCAGATTGTATAAAAGATTTCTTTTCACTTACTATCGTTTAAATTTGAATACTTACTTATGAATAAATCGATATATTATGATGTATAAACCTTGCAAAATTAAGAAAAACTCTTTAACTTTAAGGCTGTAAACCTAATTACACCCTTCCGATATGAGATTACCTCTCACCCACACCTTTATCGACATCCGCACGGATTTCGGATTCAAACGTCTCTTTGGTTCCCCAAAAAGAGCCCACATCCTCATGCGATTCCTCAACGCCCTTTTTGAAGGACGAATGGTAATCACGGAAGTTAATTTCAAGGACAAGGAGATGCTTCCGGAAGATCCTGAAGGCAAACGTACAATCTACGATGTATATTGTACCACACAGAACGGCCATCACTTCATCCTTGAGATGCAGATGCTTGAGACAAAGAATTTCATGAAGCGCATCCTATTCTATACTTCGGATGCCATTCGCACACAATTGCTAAGCGGCGAAAACTATACGATCCAGCCCGTATATTCGATCGTAATCACGGATTTTGATCTGTCGCAGTTGCCAAAACGTTTAGTAAATGAGGCAGTGTTTATGGAGCGCAATTCGTGCACGGTTGTATCGGAAGATGTGATACTGTTCTTCGTATCACTTAATCAGGTATCCAAAGCCTGGAAGGACTGCCACAGCGAATTAGAACGTTTATTGTATCTTGTCAAAAACATGAGAACTATGAGCAAGAAATCAGAAGCATACAAATCCGGAGAATACAAGGAAATCTTCGATGCAGCAGAATGCGACCGGATGGCCAATGAAGAACTCGTGGCATACTCCGATTCATACTGGAGAATGCTCGAAATACGCGAGGCCATAAATGAAGCAGCCGAGAAAGCAGCCAAAGAAGCAGCCGAGAAAGCAGCCGAGAAAGCAGTCGAAAAAGGAAGGAAGGAAGGCATACAGGAAAATGCACAAAGAATCCTTAATATGATAAAGGACGGCTGTACTATGGATCAGATTTACAAGGATTTATCTCATCTGACCAATCACAATGAGTAATCACGCACAGGAATGCAGCCGGATGGCCAATGAAGAATTCGTGGCATACTCCGATTCATACTGGAGAATGCTCGAAATACGCGAGGCCATAAATGAAGCAGCCGAAAAAGCAGCCGAAAAAGCAAAGGAGGAAGGCATACAGGAAATACGACAAAGAGTCCTTAATATGATAAAGGACGGCTGCACTATGGATCAACTTTACAAGTATTTATCTCATCTGACCAATCACAATGAGTAATCACGCACAGAAATGCGGCCGGATGGCCAACGACGAATTCATGGCATATTCCGGTTCATACCGAAGGATGCCCGAAAAACCGCTGTGTTATAAACTGCCGGAAAGACCTCGCTCTATTGGCAGAAGATGCAATATCTCAAAAGGGATCGGAAGGGTTATGGCTCCCGAGGCCGAATAAAATCCGGGTGTGATTTGCAAAGCATTGGGACACCCGTCAGGCCACATATAGGAATATGATGTCTGACGGGTGCCCCGTGTATTCGGGAAGTGAGTCCGGGAAGTATGTCTATATGCTCAATAGCGGATTCTAATCCGCATCAAGTGTAAAGGAGTCGGCATCCCGGTAAGCCGGGAATTTCTCACGGAAACGCAGCAGTTTCTCCATCGACAGCGTGGCATATATATGGTCGGCATCTATAGGATTGGAGATATCCTTACCCTTGAAGTCGAGGGCATACGTGCTTCCGTCGTATTCGAAGTCCGACGGATCGGTGCCACGGCAGTCTACTCCGGCCACATAGGCTTCATTCTCAATGGCTCGGGCGCGTAGCAGCTGATTCCATGCATCCACACGTACCGTGGGCCAGTTGGCCACTGCTATCAGCAGATCATATTCATTACCTACGTTGCGGCACCATACGGGGAAACGTATATCGTAGCATACCACCATAGCGATTTCCCAACCGCGATAGCGCACCTTAAGACGGTCATGCCCGCGCGAGAATTTCTCATGCTCTCCGGCCATGGTGAAGAGATGCCGTTTGTCGGCGAATGTCTCTTCCCCCGACGGCTCTATGAAGAAAGCTCTGTTATAGAGCGATCCCCCTGTATCGGCAATGAAACTTCCTGCTACTGCCACACTATGCCGGGCCGCCAATGATTTGATAAAGTCGATGGTGGCGCCTGTATTGCGCTCGGCCAGCGGACGGATTTCATCTTTCGACATACCCACCGGGAATCCTGTGGAGAAGGTCTCGGGCAATATCACCAGATCGGTGTCAGGATGAAGTGTGGCGAAGGCGCGTGCCACGTTGCTGAGGTTCAGCTCCTTTTCTCCCCACGCTATGGTGAGGGGGAGCATACATATATTGAGGTTTTTTACGGTCATGGTGTCAGGTTTCAGTATGGGACGGATGCCGCTTCAGGCGGCCGCAGATCCCCACAGATTCACAATGCAAATTTATCCGGATAACGGGCCGCGTCATCATAGCCATAATAATAGGCCTTTAACATCTGTATATCCTTCTCGAAATCTCCGGTAGGATTGAACTCACCGTCTATCGTCACCTCCTTGAGGCGGAAGTCGATAAGGCCGATCTGTATCGGCACCTTGGCCTCATAGGCTATACGCACGATTCCGGTATGCCATTCCGGCTGGGCGCTGCGTGTCCCTTCGGGGGTAATGGCAAGATTCATGTAGTCAAGTCTATTGAAGTCGGCCACTATCTGCTGCGTAAGCGGAACTCCGGATTTGCGTTTCGATCTTACGGGGATTCCTCCGTAATGGCGCAGCAGATACTTGAGGGGCCAGAAAAACCATGACTCCTTCATCAGGAAGTTGGCCGTGCGCCCCAGACTGCGGTAGGCCGCCAGACCGATTATGAAATCCCAGTTGGATGTATGCGGAGCCACGCATATCACGCATTTCGCACGACGCGGAGCTCTCATCCGCACATCCCAGCCGCATAGACGCAGCATTAATGACCAGATATTCATGACTTACTGTTATTATGTGATATAAGCCGCCCCGTCCGTACAGTGCGGACGGGGTGGCTTCATACTTGTGTTGTATCGGGTTGCCTTCTATTCAGGGTTCAGTCGCTCAAGGCTCAACCTACAGCCTCCTTCTGAGCCTGCTTTACCTCTTCGGGGAGCGCGGCGTTAAACTGCTTCAGGGCTGCATTGATTTCGCCATTGAAATCCTTCTCGATCTTCTGGAAGAGAGCACGGAAGAAATTGCGCTTTGCCACGGCATATTCCTTGCGGTCGGCAAACGCACGCGGGCCGCGGTCGAAATAGCGGTTGGCGTTGCATTTGGCCTCCTCTACGGCGGCTATCACCTTCTGCACGGCCTCTCCGGTAGCCTTACCATCGATTCCTTCAACGTTATAGTAGGCCAGCATCATTTCCTGGGCTACGGATGAACCCAGCGCGTCGACGTACTTCTTGAATTCTCTTTTATTAACCATATCGTATCTATAATTATCTGACCTGCGGCTCGGCCTCATACTTGCTTTCGCTTTGTGAGGCATCTGTCCGCAAGTCGGGGTTATACCTGTCTATTATATATAACGGTTTTCGACTCGAAATAGTAATGCACGCATACGTAATTTTTACATTTCACGTCGGCTATTGACTTTCCCGGGGATCCGGAGATGGCGTACCGGCAGCTGAAGGGGTAAATTCAAAGTGATGCATTTCGAGCGTGAGGAGGTTGATGCTTACTACGCCGTTCACTGCACGTCTCCCCTCTCCGATGAAGTATTTCATAGCCTCCGATGCCTGCACTGAGGCTATCACCGAGGCGGCGGCGCCCATCACTCCGGTCACTTCACACGGCAGCATCGACGGGTCGGCATCAGGTTGCGGAAAGATATCCGCGAATCCGAGCGAGCCGTCGTCAGTGCGACCGGTCACACTCACCACCTGTCCCTGCCATCCGGCCACGCCCCCGATGCATCCGGGGCGCCCGATCTGACGGCATATCCGGTCGGTCATATACTTCGTGGCCGGATTGTCGGTGGCATCGATTATGAAATCATATTCCGACAGGATTGCCGGGCCGTCGGCAGGGCGTATCATGCGCTCATATACATCCACACGGATTGTGGAGTTGAGCTGCCGCATCCGCTCTCCTATCACCGCGGTCTTCGGCTGTCCGGCCTGTGCTTCGGCAAAGAAGAGCTGACGTTGCAGATTGCTTATGTCGATGGTGTCGAAATCGGCAATGCCGATATGCCCTGTTCCGGCACCTGCAAGCAGCATGGCCACCTGGCCCCCAAGGGCCCCGCAGCCGATTATGAATACAGAGGCATCCGAGAGCCTGCGCTGACCCTCGGTGCCTATGCATGCGATGTTTCTTGAGTATCTGTTCTTAGTCATTCTCCGATATTATCCGCAGTGCCAGAAACGGCGCACTACTTCCAGCATCTCCTTGGGATTGCCTTCAAGCTTACGGCGCAGATTACCGTCCTTATGCTTGCGGAGCTTATTGATTATTCCGTCTATGAGAGCCGGAGAGAATACGTCGTATTTCTCGAAGTCGGCCCGGTTGGCGGCAAGGGCATCGGCTGAAGCCACGCAGCTGTCAGGGAGCGACTTGAGCGATGCGAGCTTGTCTTTATTCTCTTCGTTGTGGATGTTGACGCTTACATACATTTCTTCGGCACGCTGCAGGGCGTTGTCGGCTTCGAATCCCGTACGTGCGGCTACCACCATTCCGGCTATGAGCTGATATACGTCGGCCGAGCAGTCGGCTGAGCGAAGCTCGGCAGTCTGCTTCTGCGGGGCTCCGGCACGCGAGTCGATCTCCAGAGGGTTGGCCTGCGAGCACATGTCGATTTTGCCTGTCCATCCCAGCGGCACGCGCACCAGTACGGAGCGGTTGCGGTCGCCCCAGCAGATTGAAGTGGGAGCTTCCTGATGAGGCACAAGGCGGAAATAGCTTGTGGGCACCTTGTTGCCGAATGCCGTGATGGCATCGGCATGGTCAAGTATGCCGGCGATTGCCTTACGCGCCACATCGCTAAGCCGGCCATCGGCATCGGTCATCATGTTCTGACCGTCCTTCATCACCTTGAAGTGGATATGAAGTCCGCTTCCGGCTTTGCCGGCCGTGATCTTCGGTGCGAAGGTCACGTCATAACCCTTACGCGCAGCCAGTCCGCGGATTATCCATTTGGCTATCATGAGATGGTCGGCAGCCTGGATCGCAGGGACGGGAAGAAACTCGATTTCATTCTGTTCGTAGATTTTGTCGTCGAGCGTAAAGTTGCCTACTTCGTTATGGCCGTATTTGATCTGTCCGCCGGCCTGGGCGATCATTGCCATGCACTCGGCACGGAAGTCGCTGAACTTTGAGTAGGGTGCCGATTCATGGTATCCCTTCTGGTCGGATGCGGGGAATATGCCGGGATCATTGGATATCACGTAGTATTCCAGCTCTCCCATGGCGTAGAAGTCCATCCCTGTCACTTCACGGAATGACTCTACGGCCTTGCGCAGTGTGTATTCAGGCGATGAGTGGAGCGGCTTTCCCTCTTTGTCGAAGAATGAAGCGAGCATGGTAAGGGTGGGAATTTCGGCAAAGGGGTCGACGAATGCCGTGCTGTAGCGCGGGATTACGTAGAGGTCGCTGTTGCCCGCCTCTATGAAGGGGAAGAGCGATGAACCGTCGACGCGCTCGCCGTAGCTTAGGATTGAGTCAAGGTATTCGGCGTCGTTGATTACGAAGTTGAGGGTCTTCAGGCGGTTGTCGTCGGCGGGATACATGAAGTTGATCATGCGGATGCCGTTCTCCTCCACAAAGCGGATGATGTCGTCTTTGCGGATTTCGCAGGGTTGCTTCTGAAGATACTGCACCACCTTGTTGGGGCAGAGTTTCACTGAGTTGTTCATGGCAGGTGTTATGTTTTTGTAGATTTCAGGTATTGTCGTTGCATAAGGAGTCCGGACTTGTCACGATCTGTGCTGACCGGGATGTCGCGGAGGGACTCCTTGGGTCGGGGCGTCTGTCGGCCAACCGCCACACAAATTTAGGAAAAAAATCCGATGTGCCAAAACATTTTCCACGCCCGGTGTGTTTTAATACCGAAAGAAGATAAGAAATCGTTTCATGATGTTAGGTTAGTTCGAAAAATGTATTATAGACACCACGGAAGCCGCTGCTTGTGAAAGTAGCGGCTTCCTTATGTAAAATAACTGTAATGGAGTCTTACCCGGTGTCTTCCCTTTCCCATTGATTATCTGTGATACGTCAGCGGATTCCACACACAGCTTATACTACATATACAAACAATGGCCAACGATATGGAATCAATGGCCAATTAACATCATAAAAGTATCGCGCAAATCACACTCTCTAACTTAGAGAGTTTTGTTTACGGTGCAAAATTAGCTATTTTCCTCACAATATCAACAAGTTGGAATGTTAATTATCGTAAAATTTTAATATCCATAAAATTGCAAAATTGCAACATTGTTTGCCTTTATTATGATTTTATAATTCTTAACCATCTGATTACCAATGCATTATGACAAATCACACTCTCTAAGTTAGAGAGTGTGATTCTCTATTGAAAAAATGGGAATTTATCGCATAATTTTGGAATATATAGAATCCGAATGCTATATATTCCATCATTGCCCACTTGCATACTAAACCTTACTATGAAGCATATACTACTCCTTGCCATTCTGGCGTTTTTCGGCCTACCTGCCCCCCTGCGGGCCCAGGTAGCTGTAAAGACCAATATTCTCTACGATGCCACGACTACTCCTAATTTAGGTATCGAAGTCGGAGTCGCAGGGAAATCTACATTTAATATTGTATATGGTCTTAACCCCTGGAGCTTTGGCTCCGCTACCCGGGATCGGAAGTTTGCGCGCCACTGGATACTGATGCCGGAATACAGATGGTGGCCATGCACCAGATTTACCGGACATTTCGCCGGAGTGCATCTCATGGCCGGCGAACTGAATGCATGCAACGTATCCCTCCCTGTGCCGGGGGGATTCGTGGGAGGCACCAACCTCTCCAAGGGCGCCAGGGATGCACGTGTACAGGGTCCGTTTGCAGGTATCGGCATGACGTATGGATATCAGTGGGCGCTCTCGCGCCACTGGAATGTCGAAGCTGAAATCGGTGCCGGCTACGCACACGTGTGGTATGCCAAATTCCCGTGCGGCTCCTGTGGTCAAAAGATCGAGGAGGGGAATGCCGACTATCTGGGACTTACAAAAGTCGGTATTTCGCTTATGTATATATTTTGACCATCATCCACATCGTTCACTAACCTACTGTTGAAATGAGAATTTACCACATAAATACCGTAATGGCTGCAATCACTGCCACGGCAGTGACTTCGGCGGCATATGGCTCTGCCAATAAAGCTTCATTCACCTCAAGGGATATCCGGATTGAGAATGTCATGGCATGGCGTGCCGACAGTCTGATCAGGCTGACGGCCGATATCCGGCTCGACAGTCTGCAACTGGCAAGCAGCCGCCAGTTGCTCATTACTCCCGTAATAACCGATGGAGCCGGAAATTCAGAAGTATTGCCTCCGCTGATGGTGAACGGGCGCTCAATGCAGATTGCATGGGAGCGCAGGTCGCTTTCGGGAGAAAACAGGGATGTGGCACAGGCCGTAAGACGCCGCAACGGAAAGCCCCAATGCGTGGAATACATGGCCTCGCTACCGCTTGAAAAATGGATGTGGAATCCGGCGGCATCCATATCATGGACCATCGACTCTTGCGGATGCGGCCAAAAGTACGGCTCTGCAGTCGGTAATGAAATTCCCCTTGGCCTCAACAGAGCCGATGAAATGAGGGTGGCTTATGTCACTCCGCCGGTAACGGCTCTGCCGGTAAGCGTGCATCAGGGGGAAACTTTGGTGGGGTTTGAGGTAAACCGCACTGACCTGCACTCATCACCCTACCGATGCGCGGATGGTAAAATAATCGACAATCGCCCGCAGCTGCAAGTCATAGCCGATTCAATCAGCTATGCCCTGACGGATGGGAATGTGGAGATTGCCGGCATCAACATCTGCGGTTTCGCCTCGCCGGAGGGGGATTATAATGCCAACAGTCTGCTCGCCACAGGACGCTCCAGGGCTTTGGCCGAGTATATAGCTGACCGATATCTATTGCCTGACAGTATCTGTACTTATGAGTCGGTAGCTGAAAACTGGGAAGGGCTGCGGGCTATTGTCGAGAGCCGACAAAACCTGACCCCCTCTTTACGCCGGCGGCTGCTTGACCTGATTGATACTCCGGCCTATGGTGCGGCCGACTATGATGCCCGCGAACGGATGCTGCGCTCTGATCCGCAACTGAAGGATTTCTATCGTGACGTGATGCTGAAGGAATGGTTTCCATCGCTGCGCACGAGCCGGTTTACGATTACCACCCGTTTGCGACCGCTATCGGACATACAGCTGGCCGAGGTAATCAGATCGTATCCTGAACGCATGACTCTCAATCAGATGTACCGTGTGGCAAGATTATATCCGGAGGATTCGGATGAGTTCCAGGAGGTGATGAACATTGCATTCAGCCACTATCCCGATGATCCGGTGGCCAACCTCAATCTCGCAATCGCCTTGATTTCGGCAGGCGACTATGAAAAGGCAGCCCTCCGGCTGGAAAGGAGTGGCGACAGTGCCGAGGCAATGAATGCACGCGGCATTCTGGCTCTATACCGAGGTGATGCGGATGCGGCGGAGGAATACTTCAGAAAGGCTCTCCCTTTGCCCGAAGCCTCCCGCAACCTTCAGATGCTACGGTAATTCCGGCTCCTCCCTTCTATCGCCGACAGCAAATGGCTCATCCGCGATTATGCGGCACTTACGCCCAATGCCTGACGCTGCTGCAATTCCATTCCTCACATCGCCGCTGATGGAGTCTACCGGCATATCCACACATACGCCATGCTATATTACAATAATCTATTATACAATAAGATAATATCAAAATTTATTATACAACAAAATAATATCAACTAATCATGAACAGCAGATTCCTTTATCTGTCGATGGCTTGCGGTATCGCTCTGACAGCCTGCAAGTCTGACGACCTGATGCCGGATACATCCGGCAACGGAGTGTCGGAAACTACCCGTACCCTCTATGTCAATATGGCTATAAAGGGTGATAATGCGTCCGGCACAAGGGCAGCCGCCAACGACGGCAATCCCATGGATGGCACCGATTTTGCCGATGGCAATGGCGAGTCGGCCGTACAGAATGCCTATTTCGTATTTTACGATGACAACGGCAACGTGGTAGGCGACTATGTATCGGTCAATCTCAACGGTGCCGATGTGACCGTGGACACGGGTAACGGCACGGTGGAAAAATATTATAAGTCGATCGTATCTGTAGGTATCCGTAAGGGTGAGAACAATCCCACCCAGGTAGTGTGCTACATCAATCCCACAACCCCTACCGAACTCACTAAACCGTTGTACGAGATACAGACAGTGACACGTCAGGCTGTGACACGCACGGCCGACAACACTGTCTATTTCCCGATGAGCAACTCGGTGTATTACCCATCATCAGATCCGAAGGCCATGCCTCAGATTGCAGTGCCTATCGAATCCGACCAGCTGTATGAATCAAAGGAGGAGGCTGAAGCCGCCGACGCTTCCACCATCGAGATATGGGTGGAGCGCTACGCTGCCAAACTGGCATTCTCTTATGCCAACATCAAGGATTTCGAAACTTCATCTACCCTTTATGACGTGGATGGCTCGCAATCCGAACCCGTGGTGAAACTGACTTTCATCCCCGAACGCTGGGCCCTGAATGCCGAGAGCAATGAGACTTACGTAATCAAGTCTTTCCGTGAGCCTACTGCAGGCGGAGGCATAATGACCGACAACTACACCTTCGCCAAAGCCAACGAGGCCATCAATGGCACCAACGGCAACTGGAACTGGAACAATCCCTCATATCACCGTTCGTACTGGGCCTGCTCTCCGGCTTATTTTACCGCCCGGTATCCCGAAGTGGCCTCTGACGTGACGGATTACACCCTTAATCAGCATTATTATACATATAAAGAACTGACAGAAGGAAAAGGGTTTGAAGCCGACAATACCGATGCCCAGTATTTCAAGGAGACTACCGTAGGCCGTGCTGCCCTTGAGTCCGAAAACCCGCAGGCTGCCGTGGCCTCGGTTATCCTGGTGGGTCACTACCAACTTACCGTAGATGGCGGTGCGCCCCCCGTGAAGACATCATTCTACACATACTCCCGTGGCAAATCCACCGACAAGCCGGGCGTCTACTTCCCCAATCAGACCGGATCGACACAGAGCACCGTGCAGGGTGGCGGAAGCATGCTGATGCGCTTCTTCCAGGAGCTGACATGCCTCTATAAAAAAGACGGTGACGCTTACGTGCGCATCAATCCCAATAATGCAGCTGACCTTGCCACTCTGGCGGGGGCATGCGAAATCGTGCGTCCGGCCGATGCAGTGATAGGCGACATGAAAGTGCCTTCACGCTATCTGACCCTGCAGCTTACCGGAACCGGAATGGACAACATTTACGTGGCCAATGGCGATGGATACAAAAGCATCACCACCTCTGCCACTGCCGCAGCGAATCAGATTACACTCACTGAGGCCAACCGGATTCTGATGCAGCAGGTACAGTTCTGCAACTATTACGCATCCGCTGAAGAAGCCACCGCAGCCAACGCCGGAGGAAAGGCATATTTCAATATTCCCGTGCTGCATTACGGATGGTACCGGGTCAGCAACTCACATAACGCTTCATCGGAAATCGACTGGAGTTCACTTCAGGTCGGCGACCTCGGCGTAGTGCGCAACCACTCCTACTCCGTCAATGTGACCGCCATATCCGGTCTCGGCACCGCCATCAGCGACTATACCGCACCCATCGTGCCTCCGGCTGATACGAAAGACCAGTATGTGTCGTATAAAGTCAACATTCTTAAGTGGGCCGTGGTCCCGGCACAGAATGTAGAGCTGAAATAAACCTTGTGCTTAATCGTGACAGTGCTACCCGCAATTAGTCCGGGGCAGCCTAATTGAGAAAGAGTAACTGCATGGGAGGGGAGTAATGACATCCCCTCCCGCATCAAGACACTTGAATATTTGTGTCACCTCCTGAAAGAGCCGTGAGGCCCTTTACGGAAAAGACAGAGCCGTAAACCCGTTTATGACTCTGCACTACGGGGGCGAGGGGCGTGACACCCCCTCGTCTCACCAAGACAGTCGGCGTAATGACACACATTCCTGCCGGCTCCGCGCCTGAAGGGGCTCACAAATCCCGGACGGACATAAAATCTGACATCAACTACTATGGCAATGGAAAATAAACCGATCGCCCGGATTACGGCCCTTCCGGCCGCTATGGCCATGCTGCTTCTCGTAGACACAGGCTGCTCACTGGTCAATGATGACCCACGTGACTGCCCGGCAAGCCTTCGCGTGAAGTTTGCATACGACTATAATATCAAATTCGCCGATGCCTTTGCAAATGAGGTAGGTTCGATAAATCTGTGGGTATTTGACCGCGAGGGTAAGCCGGTGTGGAACGGTGAGGCCTCCGGCGATATGCTCCGCTCTCCGGAGTTTACTATTGAGGTGCCCCTTGGCGAAGGGGAATATGATTTTGTGGCATGGTGCGGACTCAAGGATAATCCTGGCTTTAAGCCCGACACATATTCTCCCGACCGGATGGAGGATCTGGCAGTGAAGCTGATTACCCATGAGGCCGACGGGTATGCGGATGTATCTGACAGCCGGCTCGGTTCTCTCTATCACGGATACGTGAAGAGTGTTGACTACCGTATTGATCCATATGCACCTACCGACAGGCTTGTATGCATTCCGCTTGTAAAGGATACGAATGAAATCCGCGTGATGCTTCAGAACCTCAACGGTAAGGAAATGGACAGTTCCGATTTCAGCTGCCATATGGAGATTGCGGATGCATTCCTCGAATGGGACAATTTGCTGTCGGCACCATCGCCGCAGGTACGATATCTCCCATGGCTCACCAGATACGGCATTACCGACACTCCCACCTCTCCGGTTGCGGGCCGCGCCACCGTCACGTCGGTGGCTTCGCTGCTGTATGATTTCAGCACTTCGCGTCTTACGGTTGAGCGTCCGGCCACTTTGACAGTGCGTCGCAACACCGACGGACACGACATAATACGTATAAATCTCACTGATTTCCTACTGATGGTAAAAGGGCATTACGGCGACATGTCCGACAGTGAATATCTTGACCGTCAGGATGATTATTCGGTCGTATTCTTTATTGACGACAATAGCGACTGGTATCAGGCCGCCGGTATTTACATCAACAACTGGGCTGTCGTACCCCCGCAGGAGGAGGGTATATGACCCAATGGATCAATATATTGAATGAAATGGAGAAAAGTAATTTGCATATTCCGTGCCGCCGACGGCATGTGCGTAGCTTGACGTGGATACTGGCGGCTGCCCTCTCGGTATCTCTGACTGCCGGATGCGGCATGATCCACGATGAGCCATGCCCGGACTGTCCCCTTGAGGATTCTTCGACCGATATTCATGTCGATTTGCATATCTCCTGCACTTCCCTTCCCGGTGACATGTCGAGATCTGACTCGGAAGGACACCCTGAAGAGGATCCCGACACGGCTGCCGGCTACGACCTGGAGTATGCCGTTTATCCCAATCAGCTGGCATTCTATATCTTTATAGGTGGCGATGAGGATGCGCGGCTGCTTTATTATAACGATGATGTCTCCCAACCCACCGACTCAAACATGGAAATAACCGGGAGCGACGGCAGCTACACTGTAAGCATCACGATTCCCCGCACGGAACTGGAATCGATGCTCGGCCATACGCTTTCACCCTCGGGCGATGGCGAAGTGACGTTCCGGATGATAGCATTGGCAAATGCAGCCTGCGGATTCGACCGTGGCAATCCATATAATCCCGCAAAAAATCCGTTCTACGACATATATTACCCCAATCACCCAAAAGGGATACCGTCAATTCCCGGCAAAACTACGTTCCGGGATGTAATCGAGGCTGCAGAGGCATTCTCCTACAGGTCGGAAGATCTTTACGGTGGTTCTGAATCCAATCACGGTGAGGTGGCCACAGGTGTCTGGAAGGGAGCCATACCCATGTTCGGGTCAATGAAGACAACCACGACTGAACGTGCCCTTTACAACAGCCAGCCGTATCAGAGGGTTGATTTTGGAGAGATACTGCTACTTCGGTCACTGGCCAAAATCAGGATACATGACCGTATTTCCACGGCTAAGGGGAGCTTTCCACGGCTTCACTCCGTAAGGCTCACATATGATGTACAGTATGCCATGATGCTTCCGGCTGATGCACTCGTTTACGAGAATGGCCGACAGGTACACACCTGCCGCAGCGCCTCGGCCGATGCCGCATCCGTTGAACTCAACCTTCCGTTCCTCTCTGACAATCAGCGGTATCTGATCGGCTACATTCCGGAGCAGGCAATGACTGACAACATGCCGGAGCTTCGTGTGGTAATACAGACCGCCCCGTTTGCGGGCACCACCGACCAGACGAGCCTCGACAGTTATGATCCGATATTGCCCCCCAGTGCCACACGAGATGATTTTGAGAAAGAGTTAGCCGAAAAGACAATATCATTTACAGTGCCTATGAGCGGATATAATGGGGAGCCGTTCACGTGGGGGAAGGACGTTCTGCGCAACCATGTCTATGACCTGAATGTGGAGTATGGCGATGGTTCCGTCAGGAGTTTCACTGATTCCACGTTGCCGCTATTCAGCGGAAACCGCCGTTGAATACAAACCCGTAAAAATCCGAATGAGTCCTGTAATTGAAATAAACAGCGAGCCGGACCACATAACGGTGCCTTCACGCCACTCGTGGCAGCTGAAGATGCTGCTAATGCCTTCTCCACAGGAAAGCTTATGTTTACGTATATCCTTATGTATTTTTATTCAAGAGAAAGAGTGTGATTGCAGGCTTAATCCGTCTGAAGCGGCCTTGCAAATCCACTTATAAATATAGGTTAATTAAAGTGTTATAATATGTCACACTCATCGGCGCCGTGAGGCGCGCGTAAGTCCACATCTTGTTCCCTAGCATGTGTGGCATAGAGACGGGTGGACTGACCTCCTCCCGTCTCACCTATATCACCCGGCTCATGGTATAACGTAAACACCGTGGTCAAGACTGAGAGGTGAAAAAAAGATTCCTGACTGCCGCAGAAGATATATGCGACTGTCAGGAATTTTTTTTCAGATAAGTAAGTGTTCGGACAAGTGTTCGAACTTAAAAAGACTTCTTTCTCTTACGGTCGTTCAAATCAGAAGTTCGGGAATCCCGGCAAACGGGACTATTCAATTATCGGTCGAGGGGAGCGGGGCAATAAGCTTGTAGCCCTTGCCATGGATGTTGATGATCTCGATGTCGGGATCACCCTTGAGCAGTTTGCGCAGTTTGGTGATGTAGACGTCCATGCTGCGGGCGTTGAAGTAGTTGTCGTCTACCCAGATGGTCTTGAGCGCGTAGTTGCGTTCGAGCACATCATTGAGATGCTCGCAGAGCAGTGTCAGAAGTTCTGACTCTTTGGTGGTGAGCTTGGTGGTGGAGTCGTCGGCGATCAGCACCTGTTTCTGGGTGTCGAATGTGAATTTACCCAGCTTGTAAAGGGTAATCTCTTTGTCGCGTTTACCCTTTACGCGGCGCAGTATCGCATTGATACGCACCACGAGTTCCTCCATCGAGAAAGGCTTGGTGATGTAGTCGTCGGCACCGATCTTGAATCCCTCCAGCACATCTTCCTTGATGCTCTTGGCTGTGAGGAAGATAATCGGCACTTCGCTGTTGACGTTGCGGATCTCCTGCGCCAATGTGAATCCATCTTTCTTGGGCATCATCACATCGAGCACACAGAGGTCGTATTTGTTCTTGAGGAATGCTTTGTAACCTTTCTCCCCGTCATTGCAGAGATCGGCGTTGTATCCCTTGGCCTGCAGGAATTCCCGCAGCAGCATTCCAAGGTTCTCGTCATCCTCACAAAGTAGAATTTTCAGTTTATTATCCATAGCATCTATAATTTTTTGTCTTATTTCGGGTGCTTTCAGGTCTGAAAGCCGATTGGCAGAGGGGGTCATTCGACACTCTCCTTATCTTTTAACGCTTTAACGTGTGTTAAGTTTAGTAAAAACTGACATTTGGGCATTATTTTTCATCTTTAAATGCCGGCGGCCATGCAGTTCTTATCATATCTTATCACTCTTCGGCAGTTTCCGGCTCCGGGTCAGCGAGAGGGAGATGGATTATGAATTCGCTCCATTTGCCGAACTCGCTTTCCACCGTGATTGTGCCGCCGAATATCGACACCATCTTCTTTACGTAGGCAAGGCCGAGACCGAACCCTTTGACGTCGTGGCGATTGCCTGTCGATACGCGGTAGAATTTCTCGAATATGCGTTTGAGGTCTTCTTTCTTGAGCCCGATGCCGTTGTCGCGTATGCGTATCTCAAGGCGGTTGTGGTCGATGTCGCGGGTGCTGACCTTAAGCTCGGGGGGCGTATCCTCTTTCATGTATTTGAGGGCGTTGTCAAGCAGGTTGAAGATCACGTTGGTGAAGTGCATCTCGTCGAGCCGCACATCGGCATCTATGGCATCAAGGGCCACATCTATACGGCCACCGTCTTTTTCAGCCTTGATTTTCTGGGTATTTACGATGTTGTAGATGATATTGTTGACGTTGACCACGGTAAACTTCAGGGCCGACCCGCCGGCATTGTCGTAGACCGACATCTGGAGCACCTTCTCCACCTGGAAACGCAACCGCTTCGATTCCTCTCCGATCACTTTGGCAAGATGCTTGAGCGAAGTGGGAGATTTGCGCACCGAATCATCTTCGAGCATCTGTGCGGCAAGGGATATGGTGGAGATGGGGGTCTTGAATTCGTGGGTCATGTTGTTGATGAAGTCGCTCTTCATCTCGGATAGTTTTTTCTGCCGGAATATCAGTATGATCGTATACAGGAATATCACGAGCAGTATTACGGTGAAGGCGAGCGTGGGGATTATGAACCGCACGGATGAGAAGATGTAGGAGTCGCGCGAGGGGAACTCCACCACGAGTTTGTAGTTGGCTCCGGCGTTGGGGAAGAGCACGGCCGAGTATGTGGGCACATCGTTGTCGGAGGTGACGAAGCCCCGGGTCTGATACGCGTAATTGCCAAAGGCGTCTGTCACGGCGAAGGTAAATGGCAGGCGCACGCCGTTGGCCGCGAGCTCGTCGCTCAGGTAGCGGCGCACTTCCACCGAGTCGGCCCGCTCCAGCAGAGGGCGAGAGGGGGCTTCGCGCAGTATGTTGAGTATTATCTCGTTGAGCAGCCCTTTCTGATACTGGTACTGTTTGCGCAGGGTGGCCTGCATCTGACGGTAGCTTTCCGACACATTCGGTGTGGGCGACGGATAAGTCACCCTGTTATGATGCGAGGAGGCGGCGGCAAGAAGCGTCTCGCTCGACACTTCGCTTTGCTCTGCATCTTCGGTGGCTCCGAGCATCCTGACATCCTCTTCGAGGTAATGCAGCGTCTCGCGACGCTGCAGCATCTCGGCTGTGGCGTGAAGCGAACGCATCACGTTCTCCGAGAACTGCGCCTCGCGCATCTGCACCATATTCTCCAGATACATGATCTGGAAATACAGCAACGCGCCGAAGGTGATGGCCATGACGGCTGTGAGCAGCCATATGAGGGATTTTTTCATCTGATTCTGTTTGTAGGTTGAGAAGTTGATTCAACTCTTCTGTCACGCTGCACATGATTGGGGCAGGACTTTAACATTACTAACTAAGTTTTTTACAACTTCTTTTAATGCGAAGAGAGTAAATACCGGGGTATTCACTAATTTTAACAAAGAAACCCTCCATTGGTTTAACGCCGCGGCCCGCTCTTTGTCGCTTTTTAATATCGCTGCACCTCTCCCCTCCTGCAGTGCGGCATCGCGGAATATGGGCATCTTTCTGTTAGCATTCTTTAACAGACTGATTATTAAACGCGCCGAAAAGTTGAGTGATGTTTTGGCAGAGCGGAATATATGTATTAACTTTGCATATTACGTCGGCCGGATTGACGCCTCGGATGATATCGTCGTCATCATTGCCGCACGACACAATCCGGGCAATGCGGCTCAGCGCCATGCAGTGGCCGTCCCGGCATAATTGATTGATACATACATATTAAGTGACTCTTATGTTCGCTCTGAAATTCTCCATATCCACCTCTGCCCTCTCACGGAAGCTTACACGCTCGATGCGGAGCAAGTGCGCTGCAGGGACCCCGGCTGTCGCTTCCGGACTTCTGGTGATGGCATCAGCATGCACGCATAGCGACGAACCTGCCCCTGCGCCCGATACCCGCGCCACGTCCATTCTGCTCTACGCTGTGGCATCCAACAATCTGGCCTACGATTATGCCGATGATCTTGAGGAGCTTCTGCAGGGGATGAAATCCACCGATCCGGCACAGGCCGACATATGGGTATATTCGCTTACCAACCGCATCGCCCCCGCATTGCAGCGGGTGGTGAGGAATGCCGACGGCTCGGCAGCCCTGGAGACCGTAAAGCTGTATACGCGCGACATCTTTTCTACCGATCCGGCCCGCATTTCAGAAGTGATAACCGACTATACCTCACTCTCCGCAGCCGATCAGCGAGGCATAATCTTCTGGAGCCACGCCACGGGGTGGCAGCCGGATTTTTCAACCCATACCGTACCCTCCGAAGCTTCACGTCCGGCCACCGGAAATGAACATGACATGACCGTGAGCTACTCCTACGGTGCCGACCAGTATCTTGGAGTCACCGACTCCTGCGACATCCTGGAGCTTGATAATGCGATACCTGCCGCCACGTTTGATTTCATCTGGTTCGACTGCTGCTACATGTCGTCGATCGAGGTGCTCTATCAGCTGCGCGACAAGGCCCCCTACATTGTGGCCTATCCCACGGAGGTGGCGGCAGAGGGGATGCCCTATGACCTGACGATACCATATCTGGCACGCCGCGATTTCGATCTTACAGGGGCTGCCAGAGCCATGACCGACTATTACCTTGACCGGAATCAGGTTATCACTATTGCCGTATGCCGCACCGCCGGACTCGACGCTCTTGCCGTTGAGGCTGAAAAGGCCATCGGGGGCACCCGCCCGGCCATGATTCAGCTGCAACGCTACTCTCGCGCTCCCAACGGACCCTTCTTCGATTTCGGGCAGTATTCTCGCACCTGGGGCGAATCGCGCACGGATGGCGACTGGGACACTGCCGCATTCACCGAGGCCCTTGACGATGTGGTGGTATATAAGGCGGCTTCAGCCCGAGGATTTGACGGCAGGGCTATCGACCCTGAAAATTTCAGTGGCATCTCCTGCCACTATTTTGAAGATTACGAAATGCCCGCCGACGACTATTACAAACAGCTCGACTGGTATAAGGCCGTCTATCCGCGGTATGTGCAGCAATAGTGCCTCCCCCCCTTCCCTCCGGAATGCCCAAGACACGGAATGACTCAGAAGCGGCGCATTCCCGACCCTCGGCATACGCATGATACAGTAATTTATATCCTTTAGCAAAAGTCGCTTGTCATTTTGATTATTTTGATCGATTATGATACAGACAAATGATTTACCGGTAGTGCCGCTACCCGATTCTCCGGAGTCGGGCAAAGCAGCCTTTGAATCCCTTAAAGGGCTGTCGCTTGACGACGCGATGACCAAAATAGCCAACAGTATGGTGGATTTCGCGTTCAAGCTGGTCATAGCCATACTGGTGTTCTACGTAGGACGTTTTATAATCCGGAAGCTCTATGCGATGGTGCATAAGCTTATGATCAGCCGTCACGTCGACCGATCGCTCACCACGTTCGTGCTTTCTCTGGTGCGGATGGTGCTTTATTTCATCCTGATCATCACGATTGTGGGGATCATCGGGCTGGAGACGAGTTCTTTCCTGGCCATATTCGCCTCGGCCGGCGTGGCTATCGGTATGGCTCTGAGCGGGACGCTTCAGAATTTTGCAGGTGGTGTGCTCATACTGTTGCTTAAGCCCTATAAGGTGGGTGATTACATAGAGGCTCAGGGATATGCGGGGACTGTGAGTGAGATTCAGATTTTCCACACGGTGATAAATACCCCCGACAATAAGCGCATCATCATACCGAACGGCGGACTTTCCACCGGCTCCATCAATAATTATTCTACCGAGAATTACCGTCGTGTCGACTGGACTGTCTGCCTGTCGTACGATACGGATTACGAAGCGGCTGCCGCTGCCATAAAGCGCATCCTGCTTGCCGACGAGCGAGTGGTGGTGCAATACGTGGAGGACGACATGGCCCGGCGCGGACGTGCGGCCGAAGAGGCTCTTGAGGAAGCCCGTGAGGAGGCAGCTGCCCACGGCGAGACCTTGCCCGATGATGAAGACCTCGCGCGCCCCACATCCTGGTGGGGACGTCTCACGGAGCCGCGCAGCCATAAGCGCAAGCGTCTGGCCAAGGAGGTGCGCGAAGGTGTGGCCCGCGGCAATGCCGCGCTTCCGAAGGTGGACCGCGCTCCGTTCGTAGGACTGAATGAAATGGCCGACAGCAGCATAAATCTGACGGTCAGGGCCTGGACCCACAGCTCCAACTACTGGGGACTTTACTTCGACATGAATGCACGCTTCTTCACCGAATTGCCCAGGCTGGGATTCTCTTTCCCGTTCCCGCAGCTTGACGTGCATCTTGACTCTCCCCTCTCTAATGACAAATAACCCTTCACAGCTACCCAAATGCTTTTCTTCTATCGTATCTATCAATGGTGTATCGCCTACCCGATACTGGTGGTGATTACTGCCATCACCGCGCTGGTCACTATCGTGATGACATCTCTTTGCGGCAACCATTTCTGGGGATATTATCCGGCTCACATATGGAGCCGATGCGTGTGCGCGTTGCTTTTTGTAAAGGTTGTGGTCAGGGGACGCGACAACATTGACCCGCACACGAGCTACGTATTCGTGGCCAATCATCAGGGCGCATTCGACATATGGAGCATCTACGGCTACCTCAACCACGATTTCAAGTGGCTGATGAAAAAGGAACTGGAGAAGATCTTTCTCGTCGGGAAGGCCTGCCGCCGCGCCGGACACGTGATGGTGGATGATTCTTCGGTCACCGGAATCCGCACTACGATCCAGGAGTCGGAAAAGACGCTGCAGGGAGGTATGTCGCTGGTGATCTTCCCGGAGGGGAGCCGCACTTTCGACGGCCGGATGATTCCTTTCAAGCGTGGTGCTTTCATGCTTGCCGCCGAATACCGTCTGCCAGTGGTGCCGATCACGATCGATGGCGCGTTCCGGCGTATGCCCCGCACCACCTACAACACCACCCCCGGACGAATCACGCTGACCATTCATCCCCCGATTTTCCCCGATGAGAAAGGATTCAATACCAAGCGGCTTATGGCGCAGTGTTACGATGAGATTGAATCGGCTCTGCCGGAATCCGACCGCACTCCGCGGTCATAATCCTTGATTTACCAATATGAAGAAAGATAAAATCATATTGCTCGTAGGTGGTACCGATTGCACCGGAGGAGCCGGACTGGCGGCCGATATCGGTGTGGTGCGCACACTGCAGTGCTACCCGATGCCGGTGGTAAGCTGCATCACTTCCCAGGGCCCCGAGGGATTCCGCAGAATGCAGGAGGCCGATATCGAGATCTTTACCGACCAGCTTGTGGCCGTGCTCAAGAATGTGCGTCCGGATGCGGTGAAGGTCGGAATGTTGCCTTCGGCCCGCCATATGGCGGTGCTGGCCATGCTGCTTAGTGAGAACGAGCACGGGCCCGTGGTGTTCGACCCGGTGATGAAGCCTACCGATGGCGCCGAGAATTTTTCGGCCGACTGGTGGGAGGATCCCGGCGCTTTCGCTTATTTCCTGACTCAGGTCGACCTGATAACGCCTAATTATCCCGAACTGCTGCGGCTCATCAAGCCCGCTGAGGAGTTATATGGCTCCGATATCCCGGAGCAGTTTGCCGCTATGGGTTCGCTGGCAAAGTATATCTACCACCTCAATCTGTTGCGGCGGTTCTATGACGTTCCGGCCGTGCTCCTTACGGGAGGTCATAATGAAGACAACCGCTACACCGACATCCTCATGCATGACCCCTCGCCGGAGGATAACGAGCCCAAAGACGTATATCATGTCGAGATGCTTGGAGGCGAAGGTGTCGACACTCCCAACACCCACGGCACCGGATGCGTCTACTCCACCGCCATTGCCTCTCTTCTGGCGCAGGATCTTGATCTTAACGTGGCCCTCCCTTTGGCCAAACGCCTGATGTATATATTTCTTGATGGCGGCAAAAACTGGAGACTCTTCAAATCCGGTCACGGCCCGGCTTTCTCGATTCTCAATATGCCGGAGTCGCCCGGAGATGGACTTAATCCTATGTTCGGCAATACTCCGGGATTCATGAACTGAGCAGGCTGCCCCGGTCGGTTGACTGAGCGATGCTCCGTCTTCTCTCTCCCTTCCCCCCTGCGCGGGTTTACAAAATGTAGAAGGAGGCTCTTTGATAGCATTTTATAGCATACTGCATTGCGGAGCCTCGCATAACCGATTATCCTTATGAAGATTTCTGTCATTATCAATGGTTCCATAGTGGAGCTTCCCGAGTCGGTGACCAATGTGGCCGAGTTGCTTGAATGGCGTCAGATTCCCGCTGCCGGCACAGCGGTGGCCATTGACTCCGTATTGATTCCCGCACCCCGTCATCATATGACGCTGCTGAAGCATATGGACAATATCATGATCATATCTGCCGCCTATGGAGGCTGACAGGCATATGCTGGCGATAGGGATCACGCCTCCCCGTATCTGTCCCGACGAGGCCCGACGCATATCCGCATGGCTTGAGTCGGGGCTGCTTGACTATGTGCATATCCGGCATCCTGAAGCGTCGGCCCGGCAGATCGGGAAGCTGGCCGAAAGCATCCCCTCCCGGCTGCGCCATCGGCTCGCTCTGCACGATCATTATGAGATCGCCCATAGACTGGGGATCGGCGGACTTCACCTCAACAGCCGCCATCCGCGATGTCCGGCTTTGCCCGACGGCTACGCGCCACGCATCAGCCGCTCATGCCATAGCCTGGATGAACTGGCCGCCTGCCGGGATATCGACTACGCCTTCCTCTCACCCATATTTGATTCCATTTCCAAATCCGGATATTCGTCGGCCTTCCCCCCTTCGTCGCATCCGGCTATGGCGCAGGCCATAGCATCCGCCCCTTGCAGGGTAGTGGCGCTCGGAGGGGTCACGCCGGAGGCCTTTGAGCTGCTGCGCAGCCTCGGATTCGCCGGAGGAGCCATGCTCGGATACCTGTGGGAGTCGTAAAAATCTGAAAAAATAGTGGAGGTTCCACTTTATTTCGCTATTTTTGCATTTGCATCACCCCTTGTGAATCCAAATAGGGATCGGGGGTGTTGACATATTGTCGGGGTAAGCTTTCCGCCTGTGCATACATCGCACACCCCGGCGATGACGGGTGTCGGCAATCATGCCGCATCACATCAAATCTAATACTTATGCTGCAATACATCACCAATACACAATGCCCC
>CAMWRH010000043.1 GCA_947176605.1 uncultured Porphyromonadaceae bacterium | reverse complement strand
GGGTGCCTCCGCCGGGGGTGGAGGTGGAGGCGCCGGAGGTGGAGAGGTCGTCGTTGATGATGGTGGTGTTGACGGATTTGATCTGGCTCTGGGTCTTGCCGAAACGCCAGGTGGCAGAGATACCGATGCGCCATGAGGCTATGCGGTAGGTGGCGGTAGTAATGAAGTCGGGTGTCGTAGTGGTGCTGCTGAATTTCAGGTTCTTTTGCGCGAAATTGGCAGCGTTGACTGTCAGACGCAGTGATTTGTCGGCCAGAAAGTCGCGGGCCAGACCGAGTCCGTAGAAGAAGTAGTCGCCTTGGCGTGTCTGAAGTTCCGGAGCTCCCCAGTAGTATCCGCCATACCAGCTTAGAATCAGACTGGCAGGTAGGGTCCATTCTCCGTTATGGAAGATGTTGCCGCTCCAGCCATGGTTGCGCAGGTCGAGTGAACCGTTGCTGCGCAGGTACGTGTATCCTCCGGTGCCGTTGAAGGTAAGGCGCAGATTGCGGGCTGCGTTGATGAGCAGAAATGCTGTGAGTGATGCATTCTCCTTACGCCCTATATTGGCGTTGGTGCGCACTACGGTGGGTCCGTCGAGATATGAGAATGCGGCGATGGCATTTCCGGTGTGGTTGAAGTCGAGGCTTAGGGATGTGCCGATGATCCGTCCGAAATTGCGGTAGGTAAGGCTTATTTTGTTGATGCGCTCGGATTCAAGCTGCGGATTGCCGCGTGTGACATCCGTAGCGCTGTATTTTACGGTATATGGGTTGATCTGTTCGAGGGAAGGGCGTGAGATACGCATCCCATACGACAGACCGAATGCGTGGGCCGGAGAGATGCTGTAAGACAGGGATGCGTCGGGTACGATATCATTGAGATGGGTCGTGAAGTCGGACATATCGCCGTAGTGGTACCGGATACCCATATCGGTGTGTTCGTAGCGTACACCGGCCTGGGCACCCCATGCGCCGTAGGAAGCCTTATAGAGGGCGTAGAGGGCATAGATGTTCTGCAGCTGGGTCAGATTTGAGTAATCTTCGGCTACGGGGGTGGAGAGCACGAGGTCGTTGGAACCTTCGCCGAAGGCGTATGCGCTGTTATGCCGCAGGATGGCTTTTGCACCGGTCTCGATAGTGGCGTGAGGGGAGAGGGCGTTGGAGTAGTCAAACTGGATGGTATGCGTGCGGTTGAAATTGCTGTTTCCGGTATGATGCGACAGCCAGGGCACGTCGTAATTCTTCAGATTGGAGTATTCCTCAGTCATCGGCATTGAAGAATCGCCGAAATCAAACTGATAGCTAAGCGACAGGTAATTGTCGGGGCGGTGGAAATTATGCTGCCAGGCGGCGTTGGCCGTAAGAGTGCCGAAAGAGAGGCCTATCCGGGCATCGCGTCGGAATGACCAGAGCTCCGAGCCGTCGGCCGAGAACATGGTGGTGCGGTTGTTGCCGATATCCATCGAGCCATCTACATTGGTGTAATTGGCGCTGAAATTGATGAGGTCGATATCCGATAGTTCAAGTGAACCGGAAAGGGAAGCGCCAAGATATTCGAATTTACGGGGCAGGTCGGATTCCGAGATAAGCAGATTGGCCTGCTGATTTCCGGGGTAGAGTGTCGAAGAGTACGACGAACCGGACTGGGTGAACATCTTCGAGTTCATGTAGTTGACGTTGGCGTTGAGCGTCAGCCGGTTCCATTTGGCGGCACCGAAGAGGCCGGCCGAGATGTCGCGGTTGGATGCGCTGAGCGTGGCCGAGCCGTTGTATCCCGTCTGGCGCGTCTTTCGTTCGGTGACGAGATTGATGATTCCCGCCGTGCCTTCGGCATCATATTTGGCGCCCGGGTCGGCGATTACCTCAACCTTGCTTACAGCCGAAGCGGGCATTGCCTTCAGGATGGTTGATGCATTTTCCGATAGCGTTGGGTCGGGTCGGCCGTTGACGTAGATCTTGAATCCGGACTCTCCCTTGAGGCGGATGTTATCCTGACCGTCGACGCTGACCATCGGCACTTTCCGCAGCATGTCGAGCACGGACTCACCGGCAGCCGTGGGGTCCTGATCGACATCATAAGTGATCTGTCGCCCTTCTACCTTCACGAGTGGCGAATCGGCTGTCACGACAATTTCATGAAGGTCGCGCACATCGCCGTAGGCAGCCTGTTCGAGCGAGTCGATCTGCGCTTCCGAGAGCTGTGGTTCCGCTTCAGCAGGAGGGGTCTGAGATTGGGCTGCGGCGTAAGGGATCACACCGAGACATGGAGCAAGAAGGAGAACAAGAGGGGACGCACTTAATTTCATAGTGGGTATAATAAAAGATGAGAAACTGTAGTCATAGTCGGCAGACTGCATAGCCCCTTTGGCGAAGGCACAGTGCCGTGTGAAAGGGATGCGTCCGGAGACGGGTGCAAAGTTATGAAAAAAATCTGTACTATGCAATACATAGTACTATTGAGTGTGAAAAAAAGAGCGGGCGGCACTCGCGATGAGTGCCGCCCGGCGGGAGAGCATATTTTGAGATATGCCGGATTCTGATTAGTTTTCGGCGTGGGGGTGCACGTTGATAAACTTACGACCCTCCTTACCGGTGGAGAATACCACTACGCCATCGATCAGAGCGAAGAGAGTGTGGTCCTTGCCCATGCCGACGTTGAGGCCGGGGTGGTGCTGAGTGCCACGCTGACGCTTGATGATGTTGCCTGCCTTGCAGTTAGATCCACCGAAGATTTTCACGCCGAGGCGTTTGCTTTCTGACTCGCGGCCGTTCTTCGAACTGCCGACACCTTTTTTATGTGCCATATCTTAGATGAATAGTTTAAGCGTTAATATTTTTGATCATCACTTTGGTGAAGAACTGGCGGTGGCCGTTTTTACGGCGATACCCTTTGCGACGCTTCTTTTTGAAGACGATTACCTTTTCACCTTTCACGAGGTTTTCGAGCACCTCGCCAGTTACCTTAGCACCTTCTACGGCAGGCGCACCGACTTTAACGTCGCCGTCGGCATCGATGAGAAGCACTTTGTCGAATACGACCTGGTCACCCTGCTTGGCTTCTTCGCCGAGATAGTGGACGTACAGATATTTGCCTTCCTCGGCCTTGAACTGCTGTCCTTTGATTTCTACGATTGCGTACATCGTGGTTTTAAATTGAATTTAAAAGTTGGTCCTTGAGGCGTCCGTCTCAGCTTGAGGCGGCTCTTTGGAGTGCCTTTTGGGAATAATCGCACAAAGTTAACGCTTTTTTTGCTTATATGCAATAGTTTGGCTCTTATTTTTTTGCTATTCCGGGGAGGTTGCGCAGGTCATGCCCCGAGGGGGTCTGGAAGATGCGGAGTCCGAATTCGCCGACTACGGCGTAGACGTGGTCAAAGATATCGGCCTGGAGGGTCTCGAACTCTTTCCAGGCTGTGCGGCGAATGAAGAAGTAGAGCTGCAGCGGGAGACCTGAAGGTGTGGGGGCCATCTGGCGCACCATGTATGTCATCGACTGATTGACCTCCTTGTGGGTGGCGAGGTAGTGGTCGAGGTATTGGCGCAGGAGGGTAAGGTTGACCATGCGGGCGGCCTTGGTGATGTTGCCGGAGGGTATCCAGCCGAGGGAGGCGAGGCGTTGGAGCTCCTCGTCGGAACAGAAGCGTACGCTTTCCATATCGATGTAAATGGAGCGTTCTACACGTCGGCCTCCGGATACCTGCATCGGGGTGTAGTTGCGGAATGATTCGGTAATCAGGGCATAAGGGGGGATGGTGGATACGGAGTTGTCCCAATTGCGCACCTTTACGGTGGTGAGTGATACGTCGAGCACTTCGCCGTTGATGTCGTGCTTGTCGGTGATGATCCAGTCGCCGCGATGCACCATCTTGTTGGCCGTGAGCTGCACGCTGGCCACCAGACCGAGTATCGTGTCCTTGAAAACCAGCATGAGGATAGCTGCCGAGGCGCCGAGGGCGGTGAGTATCGCTACCGGTTCCTTACCGATAAGTATGCTGATAGCCACGATTATCCCCAGTGCGATCACGATAAGCTTGAGCATCTGGAAGATCCCCTTTACGGCATATGGGCGTGTGCGGCGTCGTCCGGACATGGCGGTGTAGACATTGCCGATGAAAATCACTATTATCCTGACTACGGCCCAGAGGATATAGAATGAGGTGAGAATCTTTATGATGCGTATATATCCGGTTTCGGATGCAATCAGGAGTGCCGGGAGGAGCCAGTTGACCACCAGAGCCGGTGCGAGCATGGATACGGAACGCATGAAGCGGTCGTCGAGGAGGTCGTCGTCCCATTTGGTGGGTGTGCGGTCGATGGCTATTCCTACGATATGGAGGATTCCCTTGCAGATGTAGTATGCGATGCATGCCACCAGAGCGATGCCGATCAGCATGATGATTGTGATGACGCTGTCGGGGAGCGCATCGCCTAAATTGTATAAGAGGTAATCCCTTATGTTGGCTAACGTATGGTCCATGTGTTGAATTAGGAATTAGGAGGGAGGAATTAGGCTTTAGGCTTGAGGTTTTAGGCCTTAGGGAGGAGGATGGAGCTTCGCAGCCGGAATAGGCCATATAGGCCATATATGCCATATAGGCCAATAGGGCTTATAGGGCTTATAGGGCTTATAGGGCTTATAGGGCCTATACGGCTGCCGAAGGCTTCGGGGAGGAGAGGTGGATTATTTGCAGGTCATTATGTCGAGGACGTAGAGGTCGGTGGCACGCATGGCGTCGCGGCCGATGGAGGTGAGGTTGCGTATGGTGCGGTCGACATCATCGTCGATGATACCTTCTGCCGAACTTACGCAATGCCCCTGCATAGCCATCATGGCCGACATCATGGCAGTGCCTACTCCCGATGATATCTTCATGGCGCAAGAGGGTTTGGCGCCGTCGCAGATCATGCCGGTGAGGTTAGCCACCATATTCTTTACTGCGGCTGCCACCTGTGCGTAACCTCCCCCCATCAGGTATACCAGACCGCTTGCGGCTCCTGTCGAGGCCACCACGCATCCGCACAGGGCCGAGAGACGGCCGAGGCTCTGCTTGATGTAGATGGAAGTGAGGTGGCTCAGGATAAGGGCGCGTATAAGTTGCTCTTCCGAAGCGTTGATATCTTCGGCGTAAGCCACCACGGGCATAGTGGCACATATGCCCTGATTGCCCGATCCGGAGTTTGACATCACCGGCACGGGAGCTCCTCCCATCCGGGCATCGCAGGCGGCAGAAGTGAGTGAGATCATATGAGCCACCGGGGTATCGCCGAAAAGGGGTGCTCCGGATTCCTTCATGGTGCGTCCGAGGGAATGGCCGTAGTTTTCGGCCAAAGCAAGCTGAGCGGCAGCCCGGTTGAGGCGGCGTGCCTCAAGGATGAACTCCAGTTCTTCGAGAGGAGACTCGGTGGCAAACTCCCAGACGGTATGCAGATCGAGGCGTACATCGTCGTCACCCGTATCGGCTTCGGCATCGGCGTTACCGGGATCCTGGGTTGCGGCAGAGGGCTCTTCGTTAAAGATTACGGCGCGGTTTTTCTCAAGATATACGAAATTTGTATGCTGGCGTGAGATAGTGGCCCGCACGCGGTCGGTGTCGTGGCATACCTCCACATCGATATGCAGATTGGAGGGGGCGTTCTCAAACAGTTTAATGTCAATCTGATGCGAGTCGATATACTCCTTACCTCGGGCCACCGCCTCGTCATTGACATCCTTAAGCACCTCCAGTCCGTACTCCGACTTTCCGATCAGAGCCCCGAGGGCAATTGCGATAGGCAGACCGATCATGCCGGTGCCGGGGATGCCGACGCCCATGGCGTTCTTAAGGATATTAGTGCTCAGGCGCACCTTGATTTCAGAGGGGACGCATCCTAACAGTTCGGTGGCTTTGGCCACGCAGAGAGATACGGCAGCGGGCTCAGTGCACCCCACCGCCGGCACGACCTCACGGTTGATGAGGTCGATGATACGTTGTCGTTGGTCAGTGTTGATCATATGATATTAGAAAAGTTTGGTCCGGATTTGAAAGAGAGGCTGCATTTGAGGAGGGGGAAGAATGGGGTCAGTTCTGAGCATCGTGGTTAAGGATGCGGTTACGCTCCATTTTTTCAAGCTTTCGGTTGCGCCAGCATTTGCGGCAGCATGCCACGTAACGGTCGTTGCCGCCGATTTCCACCTGCGCGCCTTCGGTGATGATTTCACCGTTGGCATCGATTCTGGCGTTCATGATTGTTTTGCGCCCGCATGTGCAGGTGGATTTTACTTCATCGATAGTATCGGCCATCTCAAAGAGCCGTTTTGACCCTTCGAAGAGATTACCTTTAAAATCGGTGCGCAGGCCGTAGCAGATCACATTGATACCGAAATCGTCGACCACGGCAGCGAGCTGGTCGACCTGGACGGCATCGAGAAACTGTGCTTCATCCACGAGAATCCAGCTCGGGAGGGCATCCGGGTTATGGTGCATGATCTGCTGAGTGAGCAGATAGAGGTCGGTGTCGCTGTATATCCATTCGCATTCACGCTCGATACCGATGCGCGAGCGGATTACGTTGCGGTTGTCGCGGGTATCGACTACGGGCTTGAAGCAGAGGTACTGGAGTCCGCGTTCCTCAAAATTGTAGGCGGTGGTGAGCAGCATGGCGGTCTTTGCCGACCCCATGGTGCCGTATCTGAAATAAAGCTTGGCGATTCGATTCATAAGCTAAAATTACAACCAAAATCTTGGATACGCAATATGCGCGGATACTTTTTGCATTTCCGGGCGATACTTTTTTCGGATATGAACCAACCAAAAAAGCAAAATATTGTTTTGGGAGTATAACAGTTGTTGAATCGCAGTATCGGAAAGGACTACATCTTTACAGGATATTCCGGTAAGACAAGCAAAACCGAAAATTAACAGAGTAAAAAAACGACACCCTCATGAATACCGGCTCGATAATAAATGTAAATCCCTCGGAAGCACCGGCAGGTTCGCGCAATCCGGAACTCACACGCTTCATGCTCAGGCGTCGCCTTCTTCGTCAAGGGGCGATGATGGCCCGTCGCGCAGCGGGGGTGCAGATGCTTCATCGCCTGTTTGGCGCCACTTCAGTAAGCATTGCCGTGAGCGTGCTGCTGCTGATGGTGCGTATCGGGGTAGGGGTATGGCTCGTGCTCGAAGGTGTATCGGCACCGTCGGTGGCAGGATGTGTGGGGCTGATACTGGCCGGGATTGCCGTGGCCTCAGGATTTCTGTGCCGTCTTCTCATGTCGGCTGGCGCCATATGTGCCGGGAGCTGGGCCCTGTATGGGCTGACGCTTGGTTTCGCAGATATGGTGCCGTTCGTAATGGTGGCCGGATTCGTGCTTCTCGCCTTGTCGGGTCCCGGTAGCTATTCGCTCGATTCGCTTATGAACAGCAGGATATTCAGAGCCGTAAAACGGCGTAAGACGCGGCTGCTGCTGCAGAAGCGGTTCAGTTTTGCGGTGCGCAACATGCGGCGTCCATCATGATGTAGCGTTGCCGCTATTGTGCATGGAAGTGTGCATAGAGAGGGGGGGGAGAGTCGGCGGGAGCACCAGGATATCAGTCACAGACACCGCCAGATAGCGGTAAGTTCAATATCAACGGTGAAAGGCATACCCCCCTTACGTGGCGGATTGCTGCGGTAGTAATAAAGATTTTTCTGGGTATCGAAAGATTTCAGCGAAACCCGGCGTGTCTCTGACTGAGGGAGCTCCACGTCAAGATCCTCTTCTCGGCGGTGGAGCATTCGCCCCTCCAGGTCGCGGTAAGTGATTCTTACCGACATCCGCCGTATCGCCACATTTGAATTATTGGTCACGAAAAACGACTCAACCGTAGAAGAAGCGTTTTTCTCAAACCCGGCGAAGCGGATACTGTCGGCCACCACAGCCATAGCCACCGAATCAAGGGGTTCGCCTACCGGAGCGGGGAGCGCACCCTTCTGTAGCTCCTGCGGCACTTTCAGCCGCAAAGCCACCTTCCGGGCTTCCATGCCGGAGCAGGAACCCAGGATAATCGCGAGCGGCAATATCAAGGAGTATATGCGTGACATATGCGCGAGGGTTGTGGGGTTGTGGATAATGAACAGGCTTCCGCCGACAGTCAGAGATACCGGATATAGCGGCTTGAAGATCCGTTGCCATCATATGACGGGAACACCTTGATCCACCCCTGCGGCAGGCGGTCGAGCGGATTTTTGGTGGACATACGCACCGACAGACGCAGATAGTTCCACAACGAAGGGAGCACCAGCGACGGAGAAAGCGATACCTTCACCTTCGGCATCTCAATGATCAGCGCATCGGCATCTGCATTAAGAGTGGCAAGCCCCTGCATATGGCCTGCGGGCACCCCCTTATGGATCTTTGACGACAGCGAGATCCGGAAACGCGACTTATCGGCCGACTCCTCGATCCACCCCAGGCACATGCCCGGCACGAGGCGGCAGTCGACGGCCTCTACCAGCAGGATATTGTAGCGCCCCTTCGCATCGGCATCGCGTATCACCATCACCGTCACCTCATCAGCCGGATACTCCCATAGCCCCTCAAGCGGGCGTAAAGGGAGCGGACGCAGGAACTCTTCGGCCACCTCCCGGTCGGCACATATCTTCTGCGGAGAGCGGGTATCAGCCAGCCCGTAAGGGAAGGCCAGCGTAAAAGCCATCGAGAGTATTATCAGAATCAGGGTACGCATAGCGGAGTATGTGCGGGAAAAGGGGTAAGACACTTCCGGATAACCTTGCTTTTACGGCTTGGTGGAGAAAGTATAGCTCAGACCGAAACTGAGTATCTCCTTAAGCTGCCAGTAATGCCACTTGGAGGCGCCGAACAGAGTCGACGAATCATACCTCGGATGGATATAGAACTGAGTCGACAGAAACCGGTTGATATTGAACGTAAACGTATTCTCCCAATCCGCCTGGAAATAATGATAGTCGGTGAAGAGGAACATCCTCGACTTCCACGATATATTAGGCGTGATGTCCCAGCTCAGAGTAGCCTCCGCATTCGAACCGACCTCACTACGGGTGTGGCGTCCGGGGAGAATATTGAACTGCGCATGATCGATCCTGTCGCTCATGCAGGCCTTCAGATTATAGGATATCGGAGATACGGATACACTTAGCTGCAGCGTCTTGCGCATCGCATCGGTATTATAAGTCATACCGAGACCCATATTGAGGTCGGCCGGAGAGAGGAAAGCCGATGTAAGGTCAGGCGAATCGGCCGGGTATGTATTGAAGATCTGCGTCTTGAACTGAAGATTGAACGAATAGAACCACTTCCGGAAAGCCTTCACGCCCGCCTTAAGGTTATACTGGAAGGCATCCTGCGATATGGAATAGCGGTGGAGGGCCTCCCTCGAGTTTGAGTTGACGGCCAGCTTATACGACAGCGAGCTCGTGAACATCAGATTGGGATGATAGACCGTATTGAGGGCCACATCCCAATTGAAGTTAAAGAGCAGCGCCAGATAATCATTGCCACCCTGATACCAGTTGTCGCTGATATAAGCCTGCGAGAACTGCAGCGAGCTCCCCACCGTATGGAGCCAGTAGACGCGTTGCTGCGCCTGATGAGGCAGCACGGCATCCGAGACATCGACCGTGGGCATGAACCGGTGCATCAGATATTGCGAATAGCTGCTGCGGTCGTCTTTGATTTTCGGGGGTACCGGGAGGCGGCTGTAGAGATAGCGGATTGACTCCGGCCTCAGCATCATTGCCACATATTCCAGATCGAGCGACTGCCGCTGCACTGCCTTGCGGAGACTGATCCACCTCGGAGTGTCGTAGACGAATACCGGGGGCTGCACCTCTTCCCATTCCCCGGAATCGCATGTCAAAGGGTCATGCAGATTCCATACGATCGTATCATTGTCGGAAATGCTGAGCACCTCATCCCCCTCCTCCAGTTCCGACGACAGTATGGGTGCGGCATAAGTGATGCCGGCAAACCTGTCGGCATCATATCCCCGCCGCCTTGGCATACGGAATTGCCACTTCGGGAGGCGTATTTCCGGCAAAGTAAGGATGCGGGCCTCCCTGAATACTGCGGGAGCTCTGAAAGGGACGGGAGAATTACGGCATACTTCACGTATAAGCGGGTCGGGCGCAATGCTGTCGGGGTTGATGGCAGCATATGCTGTGATGGAGTCGGCCCGCAGGGGAGTATATTCCTGCGCTTCGGGGTAGGGGGATATGATGCTGCCGGGCTCACCGTAGGGTGAGACTCCGGCGGCGTGGGCCGCAGAAGCCGATACCAGAGTTATGGCTACGGCAATCAAATGCCCCTTTGCGGGGGTGATGGGATGTCGTCGTGTCATAATGGGTTGTCGTCGTCGTCGTGTAATATGTCATCTTCGGAGTTTCATTGATCCGAAGATGAGAGGATATCCTGATATTCCGGTGAATTGATTATCTCATATGCCCTGCGGAATATCGGGTCGTGGGTATTGAATACCTTGAAATAAGTGGCATTCTCATAGATGTCGCGTCCGATAAGCCCTTTGAGCACCATACGGAAGAGAGGGGCCGAACGCTCGAACTGCTCCTCATTGAACTCCACGCCCTCCTTATCGGCCATCCCGCGCAGGGCGCCCAGCATATCGTCAGAGACCTCGAAATGCTTCACAAACGCCTCATCCGACTTATACTGCTTCCGGATCTCCTTGCGGTGGGTGTCGACATAGCTGATTGCATATCGGTTGATAAGCCCTTTGGCCATGACATTGCGGTAATACTTGGTATACTCCGTGGTGTCGAGAGCCACAAACGCGTCAGGCGTGATGCCACCGCCGCCGTAGACCGGGCGTTGGAGCCGCAGAGTGCGGTATACGGTAGAGTCATTGCGGCGTATGCTGTCGGCATGCATCAGTTCGCCATGATTGAAGCGCTCTTCGATGTCGCGGCGGTAGGCGGCCTCATCCCCCTTCTCATAAGGTTTCTGGATGTCGCGCCCCGTAGGCGTGTAATAATGCGCCACAGTAAGGCGGATCATCGACCCGTCGGGCAGAGGGAGCGGGCGCTGCACCAGCCCCTTGCCGAAAGAGCGGCGCCCTACGATTACCCCCCGGTCATGATCCTGCACGGCTCCGGAAGTGATTTCCGAAGCCGAGGCCGAATACTGATTCACCATCACCACCAGCCGGCCGTCGGCAAAGAGCGGAGTGCGTCCGCCGGGCTGCACCTTCGCATCGTAGCGTGGCGAATTGAGCCCCTCCGTATATACAGCTTCGGATCCAGGAGGCAGCAACTCTCCGAGCAGATCGACGGCTGCCTGCAGGTATCCGCCTCCATTATCCGTGAGGTCGAGGATAAGCTGCTTCATACCCTCCTTCTGGAGCCGGCGCACAGCATCGCGCACCTCTTTGGCCGTCTCGGCGGCAAACTTATTGATACGCACATATCCCGTAGAGGCGTCCACCATATAGGCGGCATCCACACTGTAGATCGGTATGTCGTCGCGGGTGATTGTAAACTCGATGGTATCCGTAGCGGCGGGTGAGGTGATACGGAGCACGGTCACATCCACGTCGGTGCCCTTTGGTCCGCGCAGCCGCTTCATCACATCGGAATTCTTCATCTTCACCCCGGCGATGGCCGTGTCATTGACAGCGATGATACGGTCGCCGGCCAGAATGCCGACACGTTCCGAGGGGCCGCCGCTGACGGTCTGAATCACATAAAGCGTATCGGAATTCATGTTGAACGTAATGCCGATACCTGAGAAATTACCCTGTAGCGGCTCATTGAGCTCGCGGGTCTCCTCCGGAGTGGAATAGGCCGAATGCGGGTCAAGCTTTTCAAGCATGCCGCGTATGGCATCCTCCACCATTTTGTTTTCATCTACCGAATCCACATAGAGCTGGGCGATGGCCTTTTCGGCCATAAGCAGCTTCTGCTCCGGCGAATCGGTGCGGAAAGCGCGGCTTGCGAAAGAGCCGAGCAGCAGTAGGGATAGAGGGAGGAGAGAGAATATAGCGTTCTTGCGCATAATATCATGTTGTATTTGAGAAGATTCCGGCTCTTACGATTGTCAGCCGGGGCATCCTCATTTGGGAAAAGCGAATGGGGTGCAGGCGTCAAGACATGCTGCATGTGAGGGGAGATAGCGGCTCACATCATGTCCGTTGTGATGCAGTTCCCTCACCATCGACGAAGAAACCGGCGACAGCTCCGGGCGGCATGGGAGCAGAATCGTGTCGATGCCGGCCACCATGCGGTTGGCATCGGCCAGATTGCGTTCATACTCCGCGTCGATCGCATTGCGGAACCCGCGCAGCAGCACTCCGGCACCGGCCCGTCGGGCCGCATCGACGGTCAGCCCCGAATAGGCCACGACCTCCACCTGCGGGATTCCGTCGAAAATGGACTTCAGATGCTCCACAATCTTATCCGTGGCCGAATGGTCCGACTTATGTTCATTAAACCCCACACCGATTATCACCCCCTCGCGGCAGATGTTCAGACCGCGCGCCACGATATCGAGATGCCCTATGGTAAACGGGTTGAAGCTCCCTGCAAAAAAAGCCTTCATATCTCAGAATCGTCCTCCACCACGAGATTATCGATGATGAAATTCTGGCGGTCCATCGTATTCTTGCCCATATAGAACTCCAGCAGCTTTTCTACCGTATCGTCGCGGTTAAGCTTCACCGGATCGAGTCTCATGTCGGGACCGATAAACTCCGCAAACTCCACGTCATTAATCTCACCCAGACCCTTGAATCGGGTGATTTCCGCATCCTTGCCGAATTTATTGATGGCCGCGATACGCTCCTCGTCGGTATAGCAGTAATACGTATCCTTCTCCCCTTCGGGCTGCGCCTCCTTCTTGCGTCGTCCCTTGGAGGCGGGGCGGCGTGAAGTCTTCTTATTGCGCACACGGAACAGGGGAGTCTGCAGGATATGCACATGCCCCTTCTTGATCAGATCGGGGAAGAACATCAGGAAGAACGTGATGACCAGCAGACGGATATGCATTCCGTCGACATCGGCATCCGTAGCTATGATCACCTTGTTGTAGCGCAGCCCCTCGATGCCGTCCTCGATGTTGAGGGCGGCCTGAAGCAGATTGAACTCATCATTCTTATACACCACCTCCTTCGTCATGCCGAACGAATTGAGCGGTTTGCCGCGCAGCGAGAACACTGCCTGCGTCTCCGCATTGCGCACCTTTGTGATGGTGCCCGTGGCCGACAGACCCTCCGTGATGAATATCGACGACTCGTCGCGGCGGTCGACCTTCGCGTTCTGCGGCAGCGAATCATTGTAATGCCATCGGCAGTCGCGCAGCTTCTTATTGTGCAGGCTCACCTTCTTGGCCTTCTCGCGGGCCAGCTTTGCCACACCCGACATGGCCTTGCGCTCCTTCTCCGAGGCTGCGATCTTGCGGAGCATCACCTCCGCCACATCCGTATGCTTATGCAGATAATCATCGAGCGCCTTCTTGATGAAATCGCCCACAAACTTATTGACCGTAAGCGCATCCTCCTCCGGCGACACCTTGCTTGAGCCGAGCTTCGTCTTGGTCTGCGATTCAAACACCGGTTCCTGGATACGCACCGCCACAGCGGCCACCAGACCGTTGCGGATATCCGAGAACTCATACCCTTTGCCGGAGAACTCCTTGATGGTGCGCGTCACATGCTCGCGGAAAGCCGAGAGGTGCGTGCCACCCTGAGTGGTGTTCTGGCCGTTGACGAAACTGTAATACTCCTCGCCATACTGATCTGTGTGCGTAAGCACCACTTCAATATCATCCCCCTTCAGATGGATGATGGGGTAGAGAGGTTCGGCAGTGAGACGGTCCTTCAGCAGGTCCTCAAGGCCGTGGCGAGATATGTACCTCTTGCCATTGAAATAGATGGTCAGCCCCGTATTGAGGTAAGTGTAGTTATTGACCATCGTCTCCAGGAAATCGAGATTAAAGCGGTAATTCCTGAAGAGTTCCGGATCGGGATGGAAACTTACCATCGTGCCGTTGGGTTCGGTAGTGGGGAGCTGGTCGGTATGCTCCTTCAGGTATCCCTGTTCGAACGCCACGCGCACCATTTTGCCGTCGCGGAATGCGCAGACACTGCACTCCGTAGAGAGAGCATTCACAGCCTTCAGGCCCACACCGTTCAGACCCACCGACTTCTGGAAATTCTTACTGTCGAACTTGCCGCCGGTATTGATTTCCGAAGCCACCTCGCGCACCTTCCCGAGCGGGATGCCTCGGCCATAGTCGCGCACAGTCACAGTGCCGGCATCATCGACCGTGATGTCGATACGCTTTCCGGCACCCATGTTGAATTCATCGATAGAGTTGTCGACCACCTCCTTCAGCAGCACATAGATACCGTCTTCCGGATGAGTGCCGTCGCCGAGCTTGCCGATATACATGCCCGGACGGCGGCGGATGTGGATGTTCCATTCCAGGGTCTGGATGGCATCCTCGTTATAATCGGTCTGAATCAGGGCCGGGGTTTCGATATCGGAGTCGTCGGCCTCATGGGCGGAGGGATCCTGGGTATATACCTCCTCGATAGAGGCGCCCTCGGCGTCCTCCACATCGGGAGCGGAGAAATTGAAGATATTGTCGGAATTCATAGTCGAAGAGAATGTCGATATGTGGAATAGAATAAATGTGGCGAGAGCCTCCGGCGTGTCATTCAGCGTCGGAGGCTCATGTAAATCAACGGAAAAGGAGGGCGGAAGCCTGGGCGGCGATCCCCTCCATGTGGCCTGTGAACCCGAGCCGCTCGGTGGTGGTGGCCTTGACAGAGACCCTGTCCGGGGGGATTGCCAGCACCTGTGCGAGAGTCTCCCTCATCCGGTCGATATGCGGCCGGAGTTTCGGCTGCTCGGCCATTACCGTGATGTCGCAATTGCCGATATGCCATCCCCGCGCTTCGATCTCGTCGGCCACATGGCGCAGCAGTATCTTGGAGTCAATCCCTTTGAAACGCGGGTCGGAGTCGGGAAACAGTTTGCCGATATCCCCCAGAGCGAGCGCCCCGAGCAGCGCGTCGCACAGGGCGTGAATCGCCACATCCGCATCGCTGTGTCCGAGCAGCCCGAGGTGATGGTCGATGCGGATTCCGCAGAGCCAGAGCTCGCGTCCCTCCGTGAGCCGATGCACATCGAAGCCGTTGCCTATTCTGAAATTACAGTCCATAGTTGAAGATTATCGGGAGCGTCGGCCGAGCAGGTCGCGCAGGCCGTCCATGTCGAAAGTCAGGGTGAAACGCAGAGTCTGGTCGAGCGGCGAACTCTGGGCCGTGGCAAGCATATATGAAGCATCGAGCTGCACCACATTCAGCGAGAAACCGGCACCGAAAGCGAAGTACGAGCGGCCACCCTTCGAGGCATTCTCATAGTTATATCCGGCACGCACGAAGAACTGCTGGTTATACGCATACTCACCGCCAAACGACACATTGATTTCCTTCAGCTCCTCGGCGAACCCGCCGGGCGCATCGGTGAAACTCTTGAAGATACCGGTGATCGGCGACATCGTCTCCCACTTCTCAAGCGCCTCATCATAGGCGGCCTCACCTTCGGGAGTGCTTTCGAAATCCTTCAGACGCGGCTTGGTGGGCACGAGGAGCTTGTTGAGGTCAAGGCCCAGCGAAAGAGTATGATAGTCGGCCAGAGGGAACATGAAGTTTGTGCCCAGACGCAGGTTGGTCGGAAGGAACGCGTAGGTGGCTCCATGGTCATAGCTCACCTTCGAGCCGATATTGCTGATATCGAATCCCCACGACCACTGGCACTCATTTCGGCCTACCATCGGATAAGTGACGTAATAACCCGAGATATCGGCGCTGAAAGCCGAAGCGGCGGTATTGGTATCCCCAGAATAAGCGTCTTCATACGAGAGGTCGGACAGGATATACCGCAGCACGACGCCCATGGAGAACTTCTCCGACAGCTTGCGGGAGTAGCCCACATCGAATGCGAACTCATAAGGATTGATGGTCTGCATCACGCCGTCGTAGCCATAGTCCATGTTGGACATCGACACCTCGCCGAGCGAGAAATACCGGAAAGAGGCCGAAAGGGCCTGATTGTCGCCGCTGCCGAGTTTCCAGTAACCGGCGAGATTTGCGAGGAATATATCGTTGACGATCTTACGCAGCCAGGGGGTATAGGATATCGACAGGCCGCCGGTGGAGTATGCGAACGCATACTTCGAGGGGTTCCAGAACTGAGAGTTCATGTCGGGGTCGGTGGCCGCGCCGAGGTTACCCATGGCCGAGCCTCGTGCATCCGGAGTGATGCTAAGGGTGGTCACACCGGTGTTGACGGGGTTGAAGTCGTTGTCTTTGATGTCGTTCTCGCCGGCTGCCAGCATCGGAAGTATGGCCAGTGAGAGGGCGAGAGTCGAGAGAAATCGTTTCAGCATCGTGTAAAAACAGAAAAAATTATCAGGATTCCCGATCCGAGCCGTATCCGGACTGCGGATATGAGGAATCCTGATAATATAACAGTAAAATCGTGAGATTATTGCCCTACGACAGGGAGGTCGATTATGGCGGAGTGCGATTTATCCTGCCGGTCGCCGGTCTCAATCAGATAAGCCTTGTAAAGGCCGGGCTTGACGCGATATCCCTGAAGATCCGTGACATCCCATTCGCACTTTCCGTCGGCAAACGGGACTCTTGCCACACACTCTCCATCAGCGGCAAGAATCACGACCTCCGCCTCCGACGGCGACTCTCCGACAGAGAGAATCGTGGCGATCCGGTCGATAGCGTTTTCGCCGAGGCGGATGGAGAATCTCGGGCGGGAGGGGAGATAAGAGAAAGAAGTCTCGGCCGAGGCATGATTTCCCGCAGCGTCATAGACGGTGACCTTGGCGGTGTGATACCCTTCCGAGAGGTTGGGGAGGGGGATCCGGCGGGTATATGCCTCGCAATCCGGGTCAGCCAGAGGTATGGAGTGGGCTCCGGCTGCAAGTTCGCGGCCGTCGATGAGCAGTCGGAAAGATGGCGCGAGCGCATCGGTGGAATATCCGAGGGCCACATTGTCAGAGACACGAATGCTGAGTTCCACATTCTGCTCGTCAAACGAGAAATGCTCGATTACCGGGGGATAATTGTCGAGATCGCCCGGGGTATCGCCGGCGGTCGAGGTATAGATTCCCGAGAGGAGTCCCCCTCCGGCTATCCGTGTCGAGGGGTCGTAGACACTGGCGTGAATGCGTCCCGGCTGCCCGTCAAACTGTCGGGCGGATACCGGCACGGCTATATCGGCCGAGAATTCGCCGTTGCGCACCGTAGCTGTCGCCATGCCGAGCTGCACGTCAGACTCCGGCACACGTAGTTCCGTATCGTCGCCCGTGCATAAGTCCGGGGAGATGAATATACGTGATGGCTGCATCAGGCGGAGCACAACCTGGCCGTTGAAATCCTGATCGATTTCACCCGAACCCGAGGCATCGGCCACATACCCCTTGATGCTCAGCCGCTGACCGGGTGTCAGTTCAGGTTCCGACATCTGGAAGCATACTCGGCGCAGCGGCACCGGGAGCACGATTGCCGGATCGCAGATGAGCTGATATGCGAGCTCATTGTTGTTGTTGGTCTGGCTTTTGGTACGTGCGATTACCTCACCGATCGACAGCGGGCTTTCATGATAGGGTGAAGTCTCGCGGTTGCCGTTGCGGAATAGATTGTTATAGAACGTCTCGAAGAGCAGACCGTTTTCGCCCGACCACGTTTCGCGAGTGGCCAGCAAAGTGCCGATGGCTCCGTATTTGGTAGATAGCACGATTGATTCGCCCATGCCTCTGTTGCCTCCGTCGACATCCGACAGCGAGCACCCGGCAAATCCTACGAATGGGAGATACCTGTTGCGCAGGCGGTAGACATCGGCGGCGCGGAAGAAGTCGCCTTCCAGGTTGAGCATCTTGCCTGATCCATGGCCGAAATAAGTCACCATCATGCGTCCCTGGTCAAGATCGTTGAAGAATTTCTGCTGAGCCGGGAGGTAACCATATGCATCCACCGGGATATTGGAGCATATTACCGAATAATCGCTCAGGCGGTCAGTGCGATACGACTGCTGGATGGCCTGCACGTCGTGGGTATGGAGATTGCCGCATCCCCCGATATGAGTGAATGCATTAAGGTAATACTCCATATTCTCCCCCTTGAGGTATCGGCGGATTTTCTCAAGTATAATTTCAGCCTCATCCGGATAACGCACAGGCAGAAGCCCCACACCCACCTCCATCTGATTCGATTGCAGGCTGGCGAGTTCAAGATAATCGGCCATCATGCCGTAGATGTCGTTGGCATTGGGGGTGCCCTTGTCCTGCATCAGCGTATTGGCCTGATAGGCGATGATCCCTTCCTGCTGCTGTTTCTCATTCACCACACCCCGGAAATCGGCGTACAGAGGACCCATAAGGAGCAGATTGCGGCAGGGATCAGGTGATGAATAAGTAGCCTTTACCAGGGCGCGGTATGCCATCGGATCGGGGAGCCCTTCCGAGAATTCATTATAACACTCCTCGGTAGTGGCCACCAGCGTAGTCATTCCGTCGTGCTCCTCATGAATCATGGCCAGTTTGCGGGCAGTGTCGTAGAGCTGCGGGATGCAGATAATCACCATGTCGGCTCCTTCGGCGGCCGCGCGGTGCAGGTTCTGATTCGTGATGGCCGAATATCCGGTCTCAAACCCCTTGATCTGGTATTGCGGCATAAGCGGGTCGAACACCACTACGACCGGAGGCTGAGGATCAGTCACCTCATATTTCACGCGGGCCATGCCGTCGCGGCCATCGGGCTTCACCTTCAGATTTAGGGGTCGCGAGGGGTCGGTCACGTCAAAAGCCATGTATCCGGCTCCTTCGGGGATACGGATCGTGCCCCCCATCGACTTGGTGAGATTCGGGAAGGCGATCATGTCCTGGTTCATTCTGGAGCCGTCCGCATTCTTGAGAGAGGGGATGCCGCGCTGGTATGACAGCACCCAGTAATCGAGATTCGCCACCTCCGGGATACTCCCGATATTGACCTCCACGAATACATTGGCGTCCTGCCCGGGCACCTCTACGGGATTGTACTTCGGGGTCAGCGACCGCAGTGCGCTGCTTGCCAGGATATCGATACGGAAATTGGAAGTATCTGCATTTTCAGCGAGTCCGAATTTCCAGGTTCCGGAAGTAAGATGGTCGAGATAATATGCGCATTCCATGACGCCATGTCCCCCGGCCACGGCATCAGGGAGGAACACGGGCCAGGTCAGACGGGAGTGGTCGCCGGCAATCTCCTCGCCATAGAAAAGCTGTCCGGTATCGGTGCAGTTATGGAAAAGGTCGGCCTCATGGCTCACCATTCCGTAGCCATATGCTATTTCCGGCACCGGCACCGGACTGTTGCCCACTTCGAGACTCTCCATCAGAGTCGGTTCGGCGGTGTCGGTAAGGAAGTAGTAGCCGGTGGATGAATAGATATTGCGGTTCTGGCGTCGGAAGAAACCGTCGGCCACATCAGCCTGCCGCGTGTCGAGAGTGAACTCATCGGGCCCCTCGGCATAGAAATACATCTTCTCAAGCGTATGTATGGCGGCCACCGGAGTCAGTTCGTCGGAATATGTGGGATTAGCCGAGGCATCGGTGAAATTCATGTCGAGCTGGCGCCCTCCGCGTCCGAGGATAGCCACACGTTCGGGATTGCTGAATCCCATCGACATCAGAGCCGAATGAGATATCTCAAACACACCCGACCGGTCGACACCGATTTTGACCCATTTCCCGGAGGCCATGCGTGATTCCGGCATGAATCTTACGGCTCCCGAGGCCAGCGTTGCCGGGGCAAGCAGGCATAATGAGAGTGAGAGGTATAATTGTTTCATAAGCGTTTCGGAAAGTTGATATGGGAAGTCAGGAAGGAGAGGGTATATGGATTAAAGAAGTCGGAAGGGATTACTTAAAACGGGTGGAGAGTACCGTGGCGGCCGATACGTCGTCGGAAGTGCCGATGGTCAGCGATGCGCCTTCCTGCACCGCGAAAGCGCGGAAGGTATCCGGATTGGCCGCGATGATGACATCGCCCATCTTAAGGGTATTGCGGGCAGAGAGATTGACCAGAGCCGAGAATACCGGATCCGAGTCGTAGGCCACGGAGTCGGCAGCCTCCGGGCCATCCGGCGACTGAAAGTTGATGCAGAGGCGTTGCGGCGGCTCCGGCATCCAGTCGCCGAGCACGAGGGCATTGTCGAAACAGAGGTCGGCCGATTGCGGGCTCTCCCCTTTGATGATCCGGTCGCAGAGCGGGCGTGGAATGATGATCAAAGCCGCTGTCCACTGCGCCACATAGCGGTGGGCGAAGCGAGGCGCTATGCACTTGCCCAGGCGACCGATTTTACCTGCCATCGCCGTGACGGCTGTAAACTCCGGTGCGAAATCCGGTATATACAGCGGGCGGTCAGAAAGCAGCCAGCAGGAGTCGGGCCATACGATACGGGCCGGCTCCTGCGGATTTAGGGGTGAAGTGATTTCCGCGTAGATTTTCATTGCGTGTATTGTCTCCTTGCGGGAGGGTAAGTTCAGGTAAGATAACAGTTAAGAATCATTGGGCCGTCACTGCCAGCTTCTTCGAGCGTGTGGCCGAAGTGCCGTCGGGCGAAGTGACGGTGGCGCGGTATACGTAGATCCCTCGTGGCACGCGCACACCGTCGGACGAGCAGAGGTCCCACGGGATGGAGAGCGAAGCCAGCATATCGGTGGCCGTGGTGCGCGATGAGGTCCATACGCGCCGGCCATTGAGGTCGAACACCTCCACCATGCAGTCGACCGAAGCCATCGGCCGGTCGGTCGAGAGGATGAAATTCACATTGTCGCGTGCCGGATTTACATCTGTCGAGAGCTCATAGATTTCCGGGCGCTTCGAGGCGGCGACGGTAAATGCCAGGTCGGCCGACGAAGAATTGTTGGCATTATCCCATACCGTAAGGCGCAGCGTATGCTCACCGGCCTCAAGCGTGGGGAGGGGATACAGGATGTTGCCGGCGGTGAAATCCTCCGGATCGGGAGTGTAATACTCATTGACATCATCAAAATAAGTGCGGCCGTCCAATGTAAGGGTCAGCTGATGGCCGATGCCGAGAGCCGACAGATTGATACCCGACTCATCCGCCACGCGGGCCATCACCACCGGCGAACTGTGCACCACTCCTCCATCCCGGAAATCCTCGCGGTTGAGGGCGAAAAGCTGGATTTCCGGACCCTTGTCATCGGCCTCAGCCGAATCATCGTAGCCGAAGATATAGAACCCGGAGAAATTGCCGTGCGCCTCGCGTCCGTCGGTGGCGTAGGCATAGCAGGAAAGCTGCGCCGGATTGTAGATCTGCTCCACATCTATCGGGAGCAGCAGAGTGGTCTGCCATCGGCCACCCTCCACCTTCGCCATACCCTTATAGAGCATCGTGGGGCGGTCGTTGTAGAATTTAGTTGACGAAGTGTTGCCATACGGGCGTGTCTCCACCACCTTCTCCGCATCATAGAGGGTAAACTCAACGGTGCCGTTGAAAGAAGCATCCACCGCGCCATCGTTATCCTTGACCACACCGGCCACTTCCATGCGTCCGCGTGCCGGAATCACAGCCATCTCATCCGGAGTGGCTTCGAAATCGATGTCGCCAATCGCAGTGACAGCAACCGAAGCCGATGGCACCCTCATGCGCATTGCCGGGTCGCCCACGATCGTGAATCGCAGTTTATTATCATCATTCACCTTGGCTTTCGCATCGCAAAGTATATCGCCTATGCGTCGCCCGATACCGGGATTCGAATCATCAAACAGAGCCGTGCCCATGGCATTGCTCATATATTCGTTATTGGAAATGAGTACGCTTCGGGTAGGGCATATCGTGGCGATGATGCCCCCCTGCGGATTGCTCCACAGCACCTCCGCGCCGCTCGGGTTGTCCTGGTCGATGCGTGCGAATTCGCACGTGGCGGCATAGAGGAAGGGGAGATTGCGGTTGCTGAACGACTGGATGTCGGTCCACTCCAGAAGTTTCTCATGTGTCCACTCCACGGTGGAAGCGTGGCCGATGTAGTTGATATATCCCAGGCCGCTCTCCCAAAGGCGGAGCAGCCGCTCCTTGGCGGCAGGGAACGTAGCCCCCTTCTGACCGAGCACCCGTTCGTAGGCATCAAGATACATCTTCTCGATATGAAATCTTCGCGCAGTCTCAGAAGCAAGCATATTGTTGAGCATCGACTCGGTCTGATCCATGTGATAGAAGCTCGTATTATCAGCATCATCGGCCAGGAAAAGCATCTCATTGCGCCAGGATCCGGCATCGGTCGATGTCACGTAATCGATATACTTAGTCACCACGGCTGCCGCTTCCGATGCCGAGCGCACCGGCATACGCCCCACGGCCACGCGGATGGGCTGATACTTGAGGTCGAATGACAGATTGTCGTAGTCGTCGAGCATACCGATATAGTCGTCGCAGGGATATGAAGAGGTCGGAGAGCTGCCGCTTGGCGACTGCCATATCGGGATCCGCGGGTATCCGGCCGAGCGGGTCACTTCCATGATCTGCTTATTGTCGTAGGTGGGGCGCGACATGATCAGGCAATAGCGGATGCGTCCCGTAGGCTCGCCATTCTCGGGAGCGGCCTGCTGTCCGCGGTCGTACCACATCTTCATCAGCCTTCGGAAAGCCCCGACATCGGGAGTGCCCGAAGAGAACTCATTGTATATCGCCTCCGGCTCGAGCACCTGCACGGCGAATCCGTCATGCTCCCGGTGGTGGGCGGCCAGCGTGTTGGCGGCGGCCAGATACTCATG
>CAMWRH010000042.1 GCA_947176605.1 uncultured Porphyromonadaceae bacterium | reverse complement strand
GGGATGGGGCAGATGATGGCCCTCGACCCCAACGAAATCGAGGCGCTCGCCCGCCGGAGCAACTACCCCGAATACGGTATCTCCGGCCGATGCAACTATATCACCGAGCGCGGACGCCTGATGCTCGGCCTCAGCGGCAACAAGGCCCAGCATGCCGACCTCACGGTCGAACTCGGATTCTCAAGCGATATGGGGGTCACCAACTCCCGCTACCCGGAAGAGATATGCGAAGGGCAGATACAGATGACGCAAGGCTCGATGATGGGACTCCTCTACGACCGGCTCGATGTCAGCACCGAGGATATGGAGAACGTCGACCTCTACCTCCAGTCGCTCGGAGTGCCGGCACGCCGCAACATCAACGACCCCGAAGTGCAGGCCGGAGAAGAGGCGTTCTACGAAGCCAAATGCCATCTGTGCCACGTCACCACACTGCATACCCGCCCCGGAGGGAGCACACTGCTCAACGGCACGCAGCTCCCATGGCTCGGCAACCAGACCATACACCCGTATTCCGACTTCCTGCTTCACGACATGGGGAGCGAGATAATGGGCGTCGGGCTCAACGACAACTTCAAGTCAGGGCTGGCCATGGGCAACGAATGGCGCACCACACCGCTGTGGGGTATCGGACTGCAGGAGCGCGTCAACGGCCACACATACTTCCTGCACGACGGACGCGCCCGCAACTTCATCGAAGCCATCATGTGGCACGGTGGTGAGGGGGAGGCCTCCAAAAACCTCTTCGCCCGTATGCCGCGACAGAAACGCGAAGCCCTGGTGAAATTCCTCGAATCACTTTGACACAACCTTACTACCTACCGACAGACACAAAGACTTACCGACGTTATGAAGAAAACGATATACCGCTACATCCTGGCCGCCGCACTGCTCGGCGGCACCGCCGCACACGCCTCGGCACAGTATGACGCCGACACAGAAAACGGCGTGGTATCCATGGCCGGACGTGAAGGTTTCATATGGCGCACCGCCAACGGCGCCTTCGAATTCAAACCCTACCTCCTCGTACAGGCAGCCGCCGACTTCAACTACTACGACAGCGAAGGGCTCGACCCGGCCTACAATCAGGACAACGTGCACAACAGCGGCTTCTCGATACCCTATGCCGTGCTCGGTTTCACAGGGCGCGCCTTCGGCATGATCACCTACAACCTCTCCATCAACGCCGCCGCCTCCGGGGGCGCCCTCCTGCAGCAGGCATGGGCCGACATAAGGATAAAAGACCAGTTTGCCGTAAAACTCGGCAAATTCAAGACCCCCTTCACCCATGCCACCCTCACCACCCTCGGCGAGACCCTCTTCCCCTCGCTTCCCCTCTCGCTCACCTCACCGGTGATACTGCCGCACTCGCTAAATGCCGTGTCGCCCACGATGGCCACCGGGTTTGACCTCGGTGTAGAACTGCATGGCCTGCTTCGGCAGAAATGGGGGTATGAAGTGGGGGTATTCAACGGCACCGGAGCCGCGGTCAACGTGGCCGGAAAGACATTCTCCGACGACTGGCACATCCCCTCCCTCCTCTACGCCGCCCGCTTCACATTCATGCCCAAGGGTGTGATGCCCGCCACACAGGGAAGTTCGCGCCAGCTCGGTCTTGACCGGATGCTCTTCGGTCTCTCCGCCTCGATGAACGTAGAAAGCGAAAACGAAAGCACCAACGACTTCCGCGCCGGTGCCGAATTCGCGTGGATAAAAGACCGTCTCTACATCGGCGCCGAGGCCTACTTCATGCACGTAGGTTTTACGAAACGCCAGAAAATCAGCGACTCCTACAATTACCTCGGCGGCTACGTGCAGGGGGGCTACTTCATCACCCCGAAACTCCAGGCAGCCCTCCGCTACGACCTGATGGACCGCAACGGACTCGACTGCAAGGGTATGCTCAATATCCCCTCGGTAGGAGTCAACTACTTCTTCCTCGGGGCCAACCTCAAGCTTCAGGCCATGTACCGCTTCACCGGACGCACCGGCCACGCCTCACAGCTTGACCGCGACAACGATGACCTCGGCATACCGATGCACTCAGGCACCGTGCAGCTGCAATACACCTTCTGATACGATCCACCCTCCATACGACCCACATTACCTATGATAAAGCTGAGAGATGACAGATGCCGGACGCTCCGGAAGATAAGCGTGCCTGTCGCAGCACTATTCATCATGATGACCGGTTGCGACGATGGCCGGATATATGATGAAGACAACGGTTCAGGAGAGCGCAGCGGACTGACGGTGCGATTCAGCGCCGATCTCACCGGGACATCGGAACATGCTTCCGGTTATACCGTGGCATTAGCCGGATTTACCGCCGACGGCGAATATGCCGAGATAAGCAAAAACCTCACCGACGGCGCCCAGGATGTTACGCTTGCCGGAGTCCCGGCAGAGGTGGAAAGGGTAGAGGTGTGTCTGCTCAATTCGATACGCAAGCGTATCGTCACTTTCGCTGCGGTGGATGTGGCGCCCGGAGAGGAGATAATATCCTTCGATGCCGGATCTCTGGAGGTAAGCGACTTCGATGCCATACAGGAGGGTATATTCACCCCGTCATGCGAGCGTTGCCACGGAGCCGGAGGTCATGCCGCCGCCGGACTCTCGCTGCTGCTCGGCCAGAGCCGCGAAGCCCTTGTAGGGGTGGAATCGGCAGTAATGCCGGGCAAGATGCGCGTCAGTCCGGGAAATCCGGAAGAAAGCACACTTTGGCTTGCCGTAGGCAGCGGCGAATCCGATGACTGGGCATTCTCACACCGTGAACTGCTGACTCCCGACCGGCGCGACCTGATACTCAGCTGGATATCACGCTGACATGACAGCCGATCGCCACATCACTACAGGCAATAAGCCATGACATAGGCTTCATCACCGACAATCAAATCAAAACGACCCGACTAATCACCTGACAGACAATACATGATACAGATAAAGACCTTTACCCCCGCCACCGGAGGCAGCCGGGAATGGCACGCCATAATCACCCCGTCAAGCGGCTACATGACGTTCAATGCCCAATTGGCCGAAGTGCTCGCCGGAATGAAAGAGCTGCACCTGCGTTATCCCGGTATGCAGCCCGTGATGCATCGCTGGTTTCTCAGCGACCCGGCCAATCAGGCGCCCTTCCTCCCCAAGAGTGACGGATGCGCTATGTCGGTAGTGGGGCAGTCGCCCCTCGACGGCACCAAACTCGCCCTCTGGCTGTGGCTCTCCGAAGGGGGCGAAATGACCCGCCTTGACGACAACCGCTACCGCTACGACCATGGCCCGTGGCAGCACATCATCGAAGGGGGGCGCAACGCCGATGCCCTCACATCATTCGAAGCCACGGTAAAGATACTCAGCGACACCCAGGCGTTTCTGGAGCAGCACGGCGGTTCGCTGCTCGGCAACTGCGTGCGCACATGGTTTTTCGTGCATGATGTAGATGTCAATTACCACGGAGTGGTACGGGGGCGCAACATGGTGTTTGAATGGCTCGGACTCTCACCCGCCACACGCTTCATAGCCAGTACCGGAATCGGGGGGAATCATCCCCGCCCGGAGGTCAACGTGCAGATGGATTCCTACTCCCTGCTCCCCATGCTCGACGGGCAGATGCGGCAGATCAACGATCCCGATTACCTTAACCCGACCGTAGAATACGGCGTAGCCTTCGAGCGTGCTACATCAATCGACTATGGCGACCGCCGCCATCTCTTCATCTCAGGCACGGCAAGCATCGACAACAAAGGAGACGTGGTGCACGTAGGGGATATCCGGCATCAGACCGAGCGTATGCTCACCAACATCGAGGCATTGCTGCGCAAGGGTGAGTGCGGGTTTGATGATGTGATGCATCTGATAGTATACCTGCGCGATCCCGCCGACCATGAAGTGGTCAATGCCATATTTGCCGAGAGGCTACCGACGGTGCCCCGCGTGATAGTGATAGCCCCGGTATGCCGCCCCGAATGGCTTGTGGAGACGGAGTGCATGGCCGTAAAGAGTATCACGACTGATTATCCCCGATTCTGATGAAGTGGCCTACAGAAAGGATTCCCGTAATGTCGCGATGGCCCGGCGGGGGGAGATGGCGCCTTGTGCTGCTATGCGTGGCCGTAATGCTGCTTAGCTGTATGCCGGGTGCGGCGTATGCTGCCGGAGTGGCCGGGATACCGCGCAGCCATGCCGATTCGCTGGCCGTGCGGCAGGTGGTGTATGAAGGGCGTGTGACCACTTTCTCCACCGTGGCCCGCGAGGTGATGCTGAAGCTGTATGGCTCCGATACCTATCGTGGGCTTAGTGCGGAACAGGCAGTAGCTTCGCTGATACTTTATCCGGATGAATGGAAATCCCTGCCGCTGATGAAGGTAAAGGATAGCCGCCTGCGTCAGCGAGTGGGGATTGATGGCGGGTATGCGGCCATGACCGACCTTTTCGATTCCGCGGGCACCTACCGCCTTGATGCCATGCTTGAGGGTATTACCGACCCTAAAGAGCGGCGACATGTGCAGGAACTTGACGAAAAGGCCGGGCTGATGCTCCTTCTCTGGAGCGGCGCACTCTTCGAACCGTATGCTCCCTCGCACACCGGAGCCGGACTTCAACCCCTGTCGGAGACCCGCGTGAAGGGAGAACTGCTCTATAACCGCATTCCGGCCGGAAAGATACTCTTCATGCTTCTCTTCACCGCAGCCGTAATCGGCTTTGTGACACTCTTCATTTCTGCCGGATGGCTGCGAGGGGTGTCGCTGACCTTGCAGTGGGTGTCGCTTGCGCTTGCCGTGTGGCAATACGGGATGATATGGTGGCTTGGCGGTCATGTGCCTTTAGGCTCGATGCAGGATACGCTGCTGCTGATGGTGATTGTGATGCTGCTGATACTATCCGTGCTGCCACGGATAGCAAAAGTGTACTGTTGCAACCGACCGCTTGAATTGCTGCGGGTATGCGGTTGGCTGGGAGCCGGGGCTTTTGCGCTTGTGGCATGGCTCAATGCCGCCAACCCTGCCGTGACCGGACTGTCGCCGATGTTAGCTTCCCCTTGGCTCAGCATACATGTGACGCTGATGATGGTATCCTATGCGTTGCTGGCGATGTGCAGCATAGCGGCTCTGTCGGCTCTATTGGCCGGAAGGGGCGCAGGAGCGGGTGCGGCAGCCGGATATATGAGCTTCCCCGGTGTCGGTAATGCCGGATGTAGACGCAGCGGTGTTGCTGCAGGAGTGGCCTACAGACTGTTGTTGCCGGGGGTGGTGCTGCTCGGACTGGGTATATTCACCGGATCGGCCTGGGCCTCCACGGCGTGGGGGCGCTGGTGGGCCTGGGATCCGAAAGAGACCTTTGCACTGGTAAGCTTCATAGTCTACCTGTTGCCCTTGTTGCCTCCGCTGTCGCGGCACATGGGCCATCGCGGCCGCTCCCTATGGCTTACCCTCGCCCTGCTCACCCTCCTGATGACCTACTTCGGCGTCAACTACCTCCCCTCCATCCACGCCTACACCCGCTGATTCTCCTTGATGTAGTCCTTGATACAGTTTGCAATGAAAGACCCGAGATTTACAGGTACGGCATTGCCAATCATCTGTTCTATTTCGCTTTTGTTGCCTGAAAATACAAATGATTCCGGGAATGTCTGTATCATGCTTCGTTCGAGGGTTGTCAACGGACGGATGCCATTCAGGCTATTGACAGGATCATTCGGATGTAAGGTGTAACCCTTCGGTAAAGGCCTGTTTACGCCGCGAATGGTGGGACTTGGTTCATGAACGCTGAAGACACCACGCCTGGCATAGCTTCTGGGATGTCGGTAATAGAAATCCACATCTATTTTATCCCCGAAGTAATCCTTTACAGTCATTGGCTTTGACGCAAGCCTTTGTCTTAGGACATGGAGGATGAACTCATCCGATTCTCCAAGTTTGCCAATCAGAAAGAAACGTTTCCTTTTCTGAGGGACTCCGCACAGGGATGCGTCAAGTATCACTTGGGTCATGCCGTAGCCGGCCTCCCTGAAGATGTCCTTGGCTTCGGCAAGCTTGCGCGTTTTAGTGATAGTGGATACATTCTCCATAATGAACCATATAGGGCGTATGGCCTTAATGATTCCGGCGTAGGACAGGGTGAGGTCTCCACGCCCATTGTCTTCATTCCTCAAACCTGCGCTACTGAAATCCTGACATGGAGGACCTCCGATGATCATATCCGGTTCATGCTGCCGTATGTGGTTGCTTGCAGCCTTGACATCGGATAAATCTATCTTAAAGACAGGATGGCTGAAATTGAACATATATGTATTTATAGCCGGATCCCAGACATCATAACCTGCGGCTATTTCAATGCCCGCATTTTCAAATCCCAAAGACAGGCCACCACATCCACAGAATAAATCTACAACTTTCATTAATCAAATAAATCTGGACTGTTAACAATCACTGCGTCAAACCGACGTTCGGGACTGAGCATGTTCTGTCCCCCACCAAGAATGATTTTCTTAATTTCGTATTTTGAAATACGGGGATGAGTAAGCTCTGGTCCCTTAAGAAATTTATGAGACTGGATTCCACTGATTGCGAATGCTTTGTCATTACTCAAATTATAGGAATGCAGTCGCACTATGCGTTTATAATCAAACTGGTTGTAGACACAGTATTCGAATAGCATCAGATAAAGCCATATCATGGCTCTCATGGGACGTGTTATGGATCTGGAGCTTTCTCCCCTGTTGAACATCTGTATGACCGACAGGTTACTCCATACGAAAACGTCAAGACAATCTTCAGCTAAAACCGGTTTGCCATGAACGGTCTTCCATATGGCATTTACAATAAGAGGGGTCTGCCGCTGATGCAGATATGACGATACCCTCATTACAGCATCTCTTATTTCCGGATAACGAGGTAGAACATCATTGATTTCTTCCCAATGGTTTATATGTATGTCTCCGAGTAATTCCTTGAGTCTGTTTTTGCCGGTGGCTCCTGAAAATTCATTGCATATCGAGCAGGCAATGAAATTGATGGTAGGAGGACGTACGACAATTTCACAACCATATAGCTCCTCATTTTTAATCTTTGTAGTATTATCCGGAATAGTGGTCAGTTTAATTTCCAATCCAATCAATGAATTGTTGCAGGACGAGTCTACCATCACCAGATCAATTTTCTCACGTTCTCCGGTATAGAACTTATCATATGCAGGGAATCCGCTTTCATAAAGATAGAAAGCGTTTTCAGCTACGGGATCTATCCGGAATAACTCGGTGCCAGTGATATGGCCGTGAATAATCCTGTTGTTCGCATCAGTCTTGATATACACAGGCATAATGGCCTTTGAATTCATATATGCCACTAACGAAGCAGGAAACGAACTGTTGAACTGGTTTTTCCCCCATACATCGGGATTTGTATAATCGCGACTGCTGTTATTGTGATTTTGTGCGTAAAGTCCTGGTTGCATATTGCAAAGTTACAATTTGATATTCATAATTGCAAGCATCGGAAGCTTATGAAACCCGATATTGAATAAGATTAAGATGTGATTGGCAGCTTGCTGATGTTCCTTCATGAGTGAGGTTCCCGACGGCGTGGAAACATCTTGCGGACGCGGAGCAGGACGGGGTCGATGTGGTCGGAGGCTACGACCATGGTGGTGGCTATGACGATGAGCAGGCCCCCCCAGAGTTCGCGCGGGGTAATCGACTGGTCAAGGGTCAGGATGCTGAGTGCTACGGCGGTCACCGGTTCCAATGCTCCGAATATGGCGGTCGGGGTTGAGCCAATGCAGTGTATGGCCACTGTGGTGCAGCCGAGCGATACGACGGTGGGGAGCACCCCCAGGGCCACGAGATTTATCCACGAAGTGGCCTGCGGCACCGGAGTAAACGGCGTGCCGATGGCAAACATAAACAGGAACACCATGCTTCCGAAAGCCAGTTGCCAGAAAAGCAGCTTAAGGGTGGGTATGGCCTGAATCGTCTTCGATACATTAGTCATCACCAGATATATTGCATAGGTAAGCGATGAAAGCATCACCAGAAGCACGCCGATACCGCTGATTTCCACCCCTTCCGGTGCGCGAAGCAACAGGATCAGTCCACCGGTCATTATGGCCAGACACAGGGCAGTGGTGGCGCGGAAACGCTCGTGAAAAAGAAACGTCATCAGCACCGCCACCATCACCGGATAGACGAAAAGCAGTGTCGAGGCGATACCCGAGTTCATGTAATTGTAGGATTCAAACAGCGTGAGCGACGAAATCCCCATAAGCACGCCGAGCACACCGAGCGGCATCACCTCGCGCCGGCTGATCTTCAACGAATAGCCACGCGCCATAAGCATACATGCCAGAATCGGCAGCCCGAGCACATAGCGGAAGAGCAGCACTGTGTTGGGATTCATCCCCTCGGCATAGAGGGGCACTGCGAATGCCGGATTAGTGCCGTAGGTAGCTGCGGCAAGAGCGGCAAGAAGGTATCCTTTGAGTTTCATACGGCAAAGTTAGCAAATAAAATCCGGATATGGCAATAGGTCAACATGGCGAACCCTCCGGCTCCTTCCACCCGCCATCTGCCGTAGGCAAGAGGCGGGTACCTTTAGTCCCCGGAATCACTATGGATATAACAATATTCGGCGTAAAATCGCGAAAAATCGGTTGGAGTTTTGTGGATTGAGGAAGATTTGCTAACTTTGCAGACGCAACGGAAAGGGAATGCCGTGAGAATCGGCAACAGTACCCGCTGCTGTAAGGGTCAGACATCACGCCCCTTGAGCCGGAACCGGACTTTCTGCCCGCAAGGGAGATACGGTGTCGGGCATGGACTCCGCGGATCCGGGATATCCGGAAAAGCGGTAAACCATGCAGGCGATGATGACAATGCTCCACACGATGTCATTGCAGCCTTGCTGACGGCTGTGAGAAGGCGTGGAGCGGGACGGCCCGAGTCAGAAGACCTGCCGTCGCCTCATATGTCAATTGAATGCCTTCGGGAGTTAGAGCTAATTGATTATCAGTCTCCGCCGGGCGGAGACGCGGTTGCCACTTTGGGAGCAATAGCGTCTTTTCCGCACAGAGCCTTGGAGATGATAAGCGCTTAGGCGCTCCCCGAAGTGACACAATTCTTTTTTGCATAATATGAGGTGATGTTCCCGTTGTGATAGCGGGAGCATTTTTTTTGTACAGTATTCAACCAAACCCGATTATAATGAAAAAACTTTACTCCCTTCTTATGATGGCGGCCCTGACAGCCGCCGGCAGCAATGCCGCCGAACTTCAGGTGGCTACATTCGAAGACCTCAACCTCCCCGCCGAGAGCTGGTGGGTAGGCGATACTGAAGACGAAGACTACGCTCTGGGTACATTCACAAGCGGCAGCTTCGAATTCTCCAACTTCTATATGGCTGATTACGATTCATGGGGTTTCTTCGGATATGCCAGTGAGACGGGCAACGTGTTCCCCGGCGGTTATGCAGTCCCCGACCAGATGCTCAACTGCGTGGGCGGCGGTTATGAATCGGCTACTTACGGCATGGGCTTCATAGCCGACTACATGGGTCCGTCGGTGATCCGTATCCCCGACTTCGAGGAGACCGGTGTCAACGTCAATGGCGTATGGGTCACCAACAACGCCTGGGTAGTGAGCTCCATCCTCGAAGGCGACGGCATGAGCGATGCATTCGGCCAGGGCGACTATCTGAAACTCACATTCAAAGGTTTCGACAAGGACGGCAATGCTAAGTCAGTAGACTTCATGCTCGCCGACTACACCTCGGAAGATGCATCGGAGCATTACTATGTCGACAGCTGGCGCTATTTCGATCTCAGTTCCCTTGGTGATGTAGTGAGCCTGCAGACCGATATGGAGTCGACAAAGGTCAACGATTGGGGCATGACCACACCGGCATACTTCGCATTCGACGACCTTGGAGCCGCCAAGCCCGGCTCAGTGGGAGTAGCCGGCGTAGAGGCTGACCTTGCCGTAAGAGTGAGCGTGAAGGATGGAGTGGCCACAGTGGCTGCGGCAGCCGATGCATTCTCTGTAGAGGCAGTATCGCTCGACGGGATCCGCGCAGTGGCGCAGAGCGTGAATGGCGCGGCTCATGTGCAGCTTCCCGCCGTCGGAGTCAACATCCTGCGTGTCGTCACTCCCGAAGGCACCCGCACCCTCAAGGTGCTCAACAAGTAATCTTAAGGTAATACGCCGATATCCGGATAAGGGAGGGCGATATGACTGACTTGTGCAGCGCATCTGTTGTCGGAGCTCCCGCTTGCCGGATTCAAGAATGAATCATGTCTCCTTGCCATAGAATCTTTGTTGTGGAGATATGATGATCATGGAATAGCACCTCAGGTTATGAACTAAATAAAAAAAGAATGATGTGAAAAATGCATGCGCCGGATCGTGATGATTCGGCGCATTGTTTTGATGGTAAAAGATATCACAATATGGGTGTATGCTTTGCAACTTATTTAGGTAATCGGTTGTTGTAATATTGCACGTAGGGTAATTGACCATTATCTATACGGCGATTCCACGTTAAAATTAATGTCAAGCTGAATTTTACTGCTATGAATACACGTATTGCCTCAATATTGGGCGTAGCGACACTGCTTCTGCCATTGCTGACGACCGGATGCGGCGACGACCGGGATGACGATGACCGTTATGATGATGATTACCGTTATGACTATCCGCTCACTCCGGGTCATCTCGCGGGCAAGTGGGAATGCAAGGATGCCGACGTGCTTGATCTGTATTCGGCCGACTACTACAACCCGATTCCGGATGAGGAGTATGATTGGCTGAAAGACAGGGTGGAGGATTATCTGGAAGATGATGAGGTCTACATTCATCCGTCGGATATCCGGATCAGTGACCATCGCATCTTCTTTGCCGACAGTGATGAAGTGTGGGAAGTGTTGGGATTCGATGATGATGATTTACGTGTGGTCTACGATACGACCGTCTATATCGACTCTTTTGCAGTCGGCGTGAAGGCCGAGGTAAAATACAGACGTGATGATTAGTGCCGGCCAATATGTGTGACCTGCAGCTATAGCCGTAGTGTGTGTGAAATAATCTTGCAACCTTATGGGAATCGAAAATGCCTTGCCTGCAGTGATTGCAGGCAAGGCATTGTGCTATAGTTGAGGGGGGATGGAAGTGTCAGGAGATCATACGAGCTTCCACTCCACACCGTTCTTGGTGTCCTTGACATCGAATCCGAGGGCGGCCAGGCGGTCGCGGATAAGGTCGGAGGTAGCCCAGTCTTTGGCATCCTTGGCATTCTTGCGGATATCCATAAGCAGGTCTACGGCACCTTCGTAGGCGGCAGTGCCTTTGTCGGCTCCCTTTGACTCGACGCGGATTCCGAGTATTTCGATAAGGAATGTGTCAAACAGATTTTTTAATGCATCGATATCCTCGGCTGAAAGGGAAGCTGCACCGTCGGAGGCCTGATTGATGATCTTGCCTGCCTCGAAGAGGGTGGCGATCACCATCGGGGTGTTCAGATCGTCGTCCATGGCCTCGTAGGCCTGTGCGGCGAAATCCGGGAGCTGCACCGATGATTTTTCAGCCGGCTTGAGATTCTCCAGACGGCGGTAAATGTCGGTCATCTTTTCCAGAGCCTTTTCGGAGGCGCGCAGGGCATCGTTGGAGAAATCTACCGTAGAGCGGTACTGGGCCTGCAGGATGAAGAAGCGTATCACCATCGGCGGGAAAGGCTGCTCGAGTTTGGGATGCGAACCGTTGAAGAACTCCTCCAGCGTGATGAAATTGCCATATGACTTACCCATCTTCTTGCCGTTGATGGTGATCATATTGTTGTGCATCCAGTATCTCACGGCCTCATGCCCCTGGGCGGCGACGCTTTGAGCGATTTCGCATTCATGGTGGGGGAACATCAGGTCCATTCCGCCGCCGTGGATATCGAAAGTCTCACCGAGGTATTTGGTGCCCATCGTAGAGCATTCCAGATGCCATCCGGGGAATCCTTCGCTCCATGGAGAAGGCCAGTGCATGATATGCTCCGGGGCGGCTTTCTTCCAGAGGGCGAAATCCAGGGGATTGCGCTTCTCGCTCTGGCCGTCGAGATTGCGGGTGGTGCTGTAGAGGTCCTCGATGTTGCGCCCCGACAGTTTGCCGTAGGGATGGTCCCGGTTATATTTCTCAACATCGAAATATACCGATCCTTCGCTCACGTAGGCATATCCGGCATCGAGGATACGCTTGATATACTCGATCTGCTCGATGATATGTCCCGAAGCGTGCGGCTCGATGGAAGGAGGGAGCACATTGAGGGCTTCCATGTCGTGATGGTACCGGTTGAGGTAATGCTGCACCACTTCCATAGGTTCGAGCTGTTCGAGGCGGGCCTTTTTAGCGATTTTGTCTTCCCCCTCGTCGGCATCATGCTCAAGATGCCCCACATCGGTGATATTGCGCACATAGCGCACCTTATATCCCAGATGGGAGAGGTATCGGAAAAGGATGTCGAAGGTGATAGCCGGGCGGGCGTGACCGAGATGGGCGTCGCCGTATACGGTAGGACCGCAGACATACATTCCGACGCGGCCTTCGTGGAGGGGTCGGAAGGGCTGCTTGGTGCGGGAGAGTGTATTGTAGACGCAGAGATTGTGTTGCATCGTGGGGTCGGACGTTATGAAGGAGCCGCATTGTGAGTGCGGCCCTTCTGTATCAGGTGTTTTGGATGGTAATAAAAGCAATCCCGCCCCGCGGACTCACCCTTTTTTTGGGGAGAATCCCCGTCGGGGCGGGAAAGATGGTCAGAGGTGATCAGTTATTGGCAGCCGCGTTGTTTTTGGCATTGCGGGGCTTGATTTCGCCAAACTGAGCCTCGTATTTCTGCACGTTATCAGTGAGGGCGAACATGAGCTGCTTTGCGTTCTCGGGGCTCATCACTACGCGGCTTACTACGGGAGCCTGGGGCATGCCGGGAGCGGCGAAGATGAAGTCGATGAGGAACTCGTTGGGGCCGTGGCCGATCATTGCGAGGTTGCTGTATTTGCCGTCGGCAAGTTCGGGGCGGAGCTGAATCTGCAGCTGGTTCTTGTTGTTGTTTTCGTTAGCGTTTGCCATTTTTTCTTTAATTGTTAAATTGTAAAGGAACCGGGGCCTCACGCATGGGGCACCGGAGGATTGTAATGCGAAGATAACACATTTATTTGGAATCTGCAAGAAACTGACGCGATTTGTTGCGTTTTTCTATGAAAAATGTAAGGATACGATGTGTAAGCCTCAGTATCTCTTTTAGATTCGGTCAGGTATAAAAGTCATGTGCTTTTGGCCCGTATACGGCTACGCAGAGTGCGTATTGCATTTGGCCCGACACCGAAGATATGCTGTATCTGGGTATCAGTCTTGCCATTATGCTGTAATATCATGAATAACTTGTTCTTTGGCGTTAGTCCATTATATAGAGTCTCAAGTGATGCTATATACGAGATGTCTATGAGTTCGTAATATTCCACGCAATCTTCGATGTCGCGTTTATGCCACTTTACGATGGGCTGATCGGCCATTATTTCAGTATATCGTTTGAGACCATTGGCATATCGCCGGGCCATTTTTTGTTTAAGGTCGTCAAGCCGGAGGTTGAGCTTTTTGATTTCCTCCGTTTGCTCACGGAGCCTGCGTATTTCCTCAGTTTTGTTTTGTGACTCTATGGAAGAAGAGTCTATTAGAGTCTGTAATGATGCGATTCGTGATTCAAGGGCTTTGGCTATGACCTGTTCGCGGGCGAGAGCTTTTTCCATGCGGGACTTACGGTAGAAGTAAAGCAGCCAAGCCATTAAGGCCAAAAGTAGAAATACCACAAGGCTGAATATCAGCATTCTGATCTGACCGGCAGATTTCTCCTGTTTCCATTTATGGTCGAAACGTAGTTGTTCGCCTGTCACATCATATTCTGCACGATGTCGCTCAATATTATTATGTATGGCAATCAGGGAATCAGCGGCCTGAATGGCTCCGTGATAATCGCCAAGATTGCATCTGGTATTGTAAATGTCGGACAATATATGCAGCTTCAGTTGTTCGGAATTAGTGGAGAGAGCCTTATCCCATAGAGAGTCTGCAAGAGCGACATTACCGTCATTTGCATATATTGCTGCAAGATTTGCAATTGCGGCATTAATAGGATAACAGTCAATAGCCTGTTGATAATAGGCTCTGCTGATGTTGATATCGGAGTCTTGAAACATATACCCGATGTTATTGTACATTCGGGCCCTGGTTATGTTGTCAAGACCGGGTGAATAAGGGAGTGCCCTAAGTATTGTGTCAATGGCTTCCTTACGGTTGCCGGCGTCAAAAAGAGCGGCAGCCTGGAATGATATTGAAGAATAAAGCATTGTTGAATCTCTAAGGGAAGCGGCGATTCTTCTTGCCCGGCGGGCATAAGATAAAGCCATGTCATTTTCACCGTAATAGAAATTCACATAAAAGAGGTTGCGGCAGATCTGGTAATTCAGAGCGGATGTTTCGGTTGTGTCTATGAGGCTTTCTGCCATTTTTAGTTCGGCAGTGGCGTGTCGATGATTACCGTTTTCATATTCAAGTCTACCTCGGCAGAAAGCTGCAATGGCGGCATTGCGGGATTTTGTGATATCAAGAGAGTCTGCAATAATTACAGCTTGTGAAGATGAGGCTGTAAGTATCCGGTTTTCCAAATTGGAATCATCATTGACATCTTGATGAGAGCAAGCCAGAAGACCCCACCCGCATATTGTGATTACAATAGCCAAGGCAAGTAAGTATAGGTGTAGTCTCTTCCTAAAGAGTATGCGTGGTGGCGATTTTAGCATTTCGTTGGAGGAAAAATGTTACAAAACATGGTTGCAGGAGATCGTGTTATGAAGTTTATTATAGTGAAAACTAAGTCGTTATCTCCTCTATATGGTGTAACGTTACAGACATGCTGATATTGTTGAACCGAAAAATATGATATATCTTTGCAATAGAGAAGAGAAAGTGAGTCTGATCAGGTAAGATCTAACGTGCCATGGCACATTAAGACTCTTGTATAAGACTGGAAAGTGAAAATGTGAGCGTGATCCCTTCGGAGGATATCATCTGATTGAATCGCGTTGACGGCTTTATCAAATATATATTGTAGTGGGATGCTGATATGTCATGCCGATTTATGAGCAGTCATTACACAAGTTACACGTAAACCTAAATCATATGCGACAAAAGATCTACTTCATTTCCGCAGTTGCGTTGTTGGTCGGTCTGTCGGCGGCTGTCGGAAAGGCACGTTCAAACCGGGAAGATGTCATCTCTTCGCGACAGACTGTAGAGAAGAGAGCAGGAGCCGATGGTAGGGCAAAGTTTATTTTCAATCCGGGAGAGATGCGCTCGGGTCTGACCAATCCGGAAGATGTGACAGTAAAATATGCTGCCTCCCCCGGGCTCACATTTGCAGGAGCACTGCATTATTCCTCTGCCTGGGAAGGGAATCCTGTATATGGACTGTATCGTTTCAGCTCTAATCCGGAAGATCGTGGTGTATCCACACTGATATCAGACTATTATTTCTTCGAACGAGGAAACGGTGTGGTATACGATGGGATGCTTCATGCAGTGAGCTTCAACGATTATAATGGCGAACTCTATGTGAACTATAACAAAATAGATCTTGGGAGCGGTAACTATGTGGATTGGAAATCTTATCCGGATCTTTCGATGTTGCCCTATGATGCGGATTATGATCCGTTGACGGGAGGAGTCGTGGGATGTTTTTCTGCTTCCGACAATGTAGGAACCGAACTTGCAGTAGTGGAGTATAATACGGGTTACCGTAAAGTGCTAAAGGAGTTGCCGTCGATACTGTACGCTGTCGCAGTCAGCAGCAAGGGCGACATATACGGCATAGACGGAGAAGGAGTATTGAGACTGTATCCACGTGATGGAGGTGCTGAAGAGTCGATTATGTCTACAGGGTTGAAGCCTTTGTATATGCAGTCGGCTACGTTTGACTATCAAAACGATCATATCTACTGGGCGTTTACAGATGGTACCCGGAGCGCGTTGTATGAGATTGATCCTGTCGGGAAGGAAATATCAAAACTTTTTGATTTTGCAAACTGCGAGGAGTATACATGTCTTTACATCGAACATGAGGATTCACAGGAAGTACCGGCATCTCCGGATGGCCTGGATATCAATCTTGACGGAGAGGGCAGAGGCACGATTGGCTTTGCCATGCCGTCGGCTACGAAATCGGGTTCTCCATTGACAGGTGAGCTGGAATATGAGTTACGTGCTGATGGTAAGCTTGTGTCATCTGGCAAAGCAGAGGCAGGAGCAAAGATATCAGAAGGTGTATCTCTTCCCGTAGGTGAGACTCTCATCATGCTAATGTGCTCAAATAAAGAGGGAAATTCAATTCCATTGCGTCATCATGTATGGATTGGGGCCGGATGCCCGGAAAATCCGTCAGATCTTCAATATCATCTTGAAGGCAATACAGTCAGACTTGAATGGACTGCTCCTGCAGGAGGTGTGTTGGGTGCGTATGTGGATCCGGCAGACATCACCTATAATGTGGTGAGATACCCGGAGGGCATTGCCGTAGCAACCGGGCTGAGCGCAACAAGCTATGTTGACGAAATACCGATACAGCAACCCACGGTATGCTGGTATGCAGTTTCTGCGATAAGTAACGGTTTTGAAAGTGAAGAGACCGTTACGGAAAAGTTTGCAATAGGAGATTGTTTCAATGTCCCATGGTCAGAAGATTTCGAAAATCCCGATAACTTCAGTCTTTTCAGTGTAATAGATGCCAATGCTGATGGCCGAGAATGGATGGTAGGGCTTAAGCAAGGATTTAATCCCACAGGTTTTGCCTTCTGCAATACCAACAAGTACGGACTTACTGATATTGAATTCAGCGATGATTGGCTGCTTAGTCCACGGGTAAGCCTCAGTGCGGAAGGTATATACGAGCTGAAATTCAAGTATTGGAGTGGGTGGGGAACACCTGAATTGCTTGAAACATCAATTGGTCAAGGCGACGATCCGACCGATGAATCATCATATACTGTAGTTATGCCGGCATCTGAGGTTACGAACCAGTATGATGACGCTCACGAATTCAGTTATCGTTGGATTCCGTCGTCAGATGGCAAATACAGGGTGGCTTTCCATGGATTGACCGGGTATCAGGGTTTTAATTTCAGTATAGATGATATAAGTATCGAGCAGATTGGATGTTCGGCTGCTCCGGGGGCACCGGAGCAATTCAATGTTGTGGTTGGCGAATATGGTGCGTTAGAGGCCGAGGTCAGCTTCACAGTCCCTGAAAAGAATGCGCGTGGCGATGCAGAGATGGTAAGAGTGACCTCTGCTGAATTATACCGTGACGGAACATTGGTCAAGAGCTGGAGAAATCCGGACATCGGAGAACGTCTGACTTACAGTGATAAGGATATTGCTGAGGGAAAGGTAAAATACGAAGCCGTATGTTATTCAGATGAGGGTCGAGGTATGATAGCCGACAAGGAGGTATATATCGGTAAGGATGTGCCCGGTCTTCCATTGGATTTAAAGGCTCGTGACTGCGGACAAAGTGTAGAACTCAGCTGGAAATCACCGGGATCCGTCGGAGCTAATGGTGGCTATGTAGATGCCGGAATGTTGAGTTATGATATCTATGGCATCGACAACGGCGTTGCTACCCTTCTTAAGGGTGATATCCAATCCACTTCATGTGTTTTGGATTTCCCGGTTGTGGCAGGTCAGAGTCGTGTATATTACGGTGTGTCGGCGAAGTGCGGTGATGATATGGGTGATATATTAGTAGCTAATCCTGTAATAGCAGGTGCGGCTCATGAATTGCCATTCACAGAGACTTTCAAACTTGCCAAGTACGACAATGCGGGCTGGATACAGAAAGGAGATATAGAGCATATATTCTATACCGATGCAGAAGTAAGCGCAGATGATGAATCCGCCTCATTGAAATGGATGCCGGAAATCGGATATAGGGAAACATGGCTTGAAACAGGGAAAATCAATCCCGGTAAGAATAGCGGTAATCTGCAACTATTGTTTGACTACTGCGCCGCAGACGGATGTGATGTCATTCTTGATGTATATGCCGTTGTGGATGGATGGGATGAGCAGCTCGTGAATACACTTGATTTCTCTGCAGTGGAGAATAAAGGGCAATGGCATAAGGCTATGATGGATTTGTCGGCATTTGCCGGATCTGCATCTCTTGTCCTTAAGTTTCACGCGTATGGAGAGGCGCTTGGCCAACCTTTATGGCTTGACCGTATTCAGGTTCGCAATCTGCTGGAATGCGATCTTATTGCCGGACTTGAAACTAAGAAGCGTTATACAGCAGGTCGTCAGGGAGAGGTTGTGATAAAGGTCGACAACAATAGTCTTCAGCCCGAAACTGATTATACTCTCAATCTTTATTGCGATGGAGAGAACGTGGCATCATTCAAGGGAGATCCTGTAGAGGGTCTCGGGAGTCTGAACTATACGGTAAGCATCGTGCCTTCGGCATTGAAATCAGGGATTATGGAGATTATTGCTGAAGTTGAACTTGAAGGAGATAAGGATAAATCCAATAATACGAGTGCATCGCATACAGTCGATGTCATATCATCATCTCTGGCGGCTCCGGAATCACTGACATTGACGGAGAATGATGGGAAAGTGCAATTGTCGTGGATGGCTCCTAAGGCAGTGAAAGAGGAAGTTGTGGAGGATTTTGAATCCTATGACAACGGCGACTTGGTCTTTGGCGACTGGAAGACGTATGATATGGATAAAGGTCTTGCTTGCGGTATTAACGGCATCGACATGCCGCATGTGCAGGAACCGTTCGCATTTATGGTTTTCAATCCTGTCGAGTCGGGGATTGATATAGATCTGCGTCCGGAATTTGCCCCGGTAGTGGACAGTCAGTATCTCATGTGCATGACAGGATACTATTCCTCGCTTGGACATAATGACGACTGGCTCATTTCTCCGGAACTTTCCGGAGAGGCACAGTCGGTATATATGTTCTTGCGTAAGAATAGCGATCAATATAATGAAACGTTTGAGATATACTATTCATTGACGGACGATGAACTTGAATCCTTCATTCTTTTGGAATCAGGAAGTGTAGAAGATGTATACTGGTATGATTATGGATTTGATCTTCCGGAAGGCGCTAAGTATTTTGCTTTCAGATACACTGCGCCAGATCAATTCTTGATTTGCATTGATGACATAACATATCGCCCGGCAATGCCGCAGCTCAAAGGATACAGGGTATATCGTAATGGAGTTATTGCAGGTGAATGCTCGGTTGATGAGACTGAATGTGAGGTTCCTGAATCTGATAAGGAGTCTGCGGAGTATTGCGTGACAGCCGTATATGACAAAGGCGAATCCGGAGCGTCCAATAAAATTGCTACCTCCTCAGTGACAATGCTCAAATCGTCAGGACGAGAAGTGTGGAGTGGAAATGGCGAGATTGTGATAACTGCACCGGAAGGATCCATGATTACGGTATATGGTATGGACGGTGTTGAAATAACCGGATACGTGGCTGATGGATCGAATCGGCGAATAAAGGTTTCACCGGGAATATACCTTGTCGATTTCGGATGTATATCGGTAAAGGCCGTGGTGAAATGATTGCAGACAATCTTGAGTAGCATTCTTTAGTGAATGATAGACTCTAAAGAGTGACTCCGAAAAAAACGGACTCCGTCGGACCCAGATAGGTTCCGGCGGAGTTTTTCGTTTTCAGTATATCGCTCTATGGTAAATTCAATCTTGCATAATGGCAGAGATATCGGACTGTGCGGCAATAAGACTGCTTGATTTGGATTTTCGTTGGAGGGAGGGTCAGGATGGGGTGGCGGTGTGGGGCTTTTTGAGGAGGAGGATGTTGAGGAGGGGGCCGGAATGGCCGTCTTCGGTTTTGGCGGTGAGGGTCTCGAAGATGAGCTGTCCGGCGCCGAAGTCGTAGATGGCGATTTCGGCATCAGGCATGTTGATCGGGGATCCTTCCTTTACCATCAGGGTGTCGGGGATGTCGAGGCTCTGGAGCAGGTATTGCGTCAGCTCTTCGGGTATGAGGTCGCCGAGGTAGAGGTTTTTTACGCGGGCCTTGGTGGGGGAGATTACCTCTACGCTCCATTGTCCGGGAGCGCCCTGGATGTCGGTGTACAGGGGCATCCCCTGTCCGTCGGTCAGGATTCCCTGGAAGTTGTATTCGGAGGAGTCGAGGGGCTGGTTGACATTCATGGCATCCATAATCGAACGCAGAGTCATGGCTATGTCATTGTCGGCATGAGGCAGCTCTACGACTTCGCCTACCGTATCCGCCTTTTTGTGTCCGGAACCGGAACATGCCGGGAGCAGAATTGTCGCCAGAGCGAGTGCAATGAACAGGATTACAGTGCATCGTGTGGATGCAGGATAAAGGGATGAAGTATGTTGAGTTTTCATAAACACAGATGATATTGTGATGAGTTATTTTCAGCTTATGAGGGCAAACTGTGATGTGGGCGCCTGGATGCGGAGTGGGTCTGCTTCCGGTGCCCGCATAGGTTAAACAATTGGGCTATACAAGTTTCTCTATGAAACTTAACATTCCTAAACTTATTTGGAATAGCTTAAGTGATGGTGAGGATATTGAAGTTGTCCCCCGCCGGGATTAGTCAGCGGGGGACGTATTGTCGGGATAAATTACGAAGTTAAGTTCAGATGGCTTTTTCGGCGGCCGGTTTCTCTTCAGTGACGCGTTCGAGCCATTTCACCATAGCGAGCATCGCGCCCATCGAGATGAAGCATACTCCGGCGAAGATGACCCATGCCTGCCAGATGGGGCATGCGTTGTAGATGAGCGGGCCGATCCAGAGCAGGAGGTTGCCTACGGCAGTGGCGCCGAGCCAGAGGCCCTGGCAGAGGCCCTGGAGATGGCGGGGAGCCACCTTCGACACAAACGACAGTCCGAGCGGCGAGATAAAGAGCTCAGCCACCGTGAGGAAGAAATAGAGCAGGATGAGCACCCACGGCCCTGTCTTCATACCTTCGCGCACGGCTACGGCAGTATTGCGGAACACCTCGCCCGAGGGGTAATTGTAGACGGCGCAGACGATGGTAAGGAAGATATAGGCTACGGCAGCCAGACCCATACCGATGGCAATCTTACGCGGCGTGGAGATCACCTTGCCACGGCGAGCCAGGGCTGCGAAATACCACATGATCACCGGTGTGAGCAGAATCACGAAGCAGGGGTTGAGGGCCTGCCAGATTTCAGGAGCGATGGAGTCGGTCTTCACGAAGTCGCGCGCGAAGAGGGAGAGTGAAGTGCCGTTCTGGTGGAAAGAGAACCAGAAGAAGATAGCGATACCGAGCACAGCGAACAGAGCGCCCATGCGCTGCTTGATCTCCTTGGCCATGGCCTGGCGCTCTTCGGCAGAGATCTTTACAGTCTCTGCAGCTTCCTTCTTGGCCGGAGAGGGGAGACCGCGCTTTGTGGCGAGGAAGATAAAGAGAGAAATAAGCATTGCGGCCACAGAGGCGATAAACGAGTAATGGATACCCTCGTTGAACACCTGAAGATACTCGCTGCAGAACGCCTGTATTTCAGAGGCGGCCGACAGATCGGTGAGCGAATGGCCTACCTGAGTGGCGAGAGCATAGAGGTTGTTGATATTCTCCATGTTCATGTTGTCGGTCACGCTGAGGTACTGATGGCAGAGCGCCGGCAGGTCGGCGTTGTAAGCCAGACCGTGGGTGCCGAGCCACCAGGAGCGGAGCATCGGAGCGACGAACGGAGCCACCAGACCGCCGATATTGATGAACACGTAGAAGATCTGGAATCCCGAGTCACGCTGTGCGGCATAACGGGGATCATCGTAGAGCTGACCTACGATGGCCTGGAGATTACCCTTGAACAGGCCGTTGCCGAACGCGATGAGGAACAGCGCGGCGCATGTCAGCGTAAGGAGCCAGGTGGTATTGTCGGCAGTGGCGAAGATAGGTATGGCCAGCACGATGTAACCAAGCGTCATCACGACCAGACCGGTGATGATGGTGCCTTTATAGTTCTGCGTGCGGTCGGCGATGATACCGCCCACGAGGCTCAGCACGTAGATGCCGGCGTAGAAGAAAGAATAGATGAGGGTACTCGTCTCCTCTTTGAGTCCGAATTTCGAGCATAGGAAGAGCACGAGCACGGCATTCATGATGTAATAGCCGAATCGCTCGCCCATGTTGCTCAGGGCTGCGGGGATAAGACCCTTTGGTTGGTTTTTGAACATAAGGTGTATTTTGATTTAGGTTAGTCTGCGGAGTCGATTCGGCAGGAGCGGCAGTGCGCTCCCGCCGGGTATCGGCAGAGTGTATTCTTAACCGGCGCTTTCAAGTAGCTTGAAGGCGCGTGCATAGTTGCGGATCTGTTTCACCATGGCGAGCAGTCCGTTGGAGCGAGTGGGCGAGAGGTGGGTGCTCAGTCCGATTTTATCGATGAAGTAGAGATCGGCGCCGAGTATTTCGTCGGGGGTATGGTCATTGAGCACCTTCAGCAGCAGCGATACGATACCCTTCACGATCATGGCGTCGGAGTCGGCCTGGAAATGCACATGACCGTTGTCGTCGCGCGAGGCGTTGATCCAGACGCGGCTCTGGCACCCTTCGATAAGGTTCTGAGGAGTTTTTTCCGATTCGGGATAGTCGGGCAGCGTGTTGCCCAGGTCGATTATGTATGCGTAGCGGTCCATCCAGTCGGTAAGTTCGCTGAATTCCTCCACGATTTCATCCTGTGTCTGATTTATGGTCATGAGATATGATTTTAATGCGATCTATCCCCGAGAGAGGATAAATAGCGGTTAGACAAGCGCAAAATTAACAAAAAAAGTTGAAATCACACCGTAAGGAATGCAAAATCATGAAAAAAAGCGCATGCAATCCGAGGTGTCGGAGATGCGTGCGCTTTTACAGAGGTCAGAGGGTAGAGGCGGGGTGCATGTGTAGAGAATGACCGCGCGTGGCAATTATTTGAAATTTGCGGCGATATTCTCAGCGATGCTCTTCATTTCTTCGGGAGCGATCTGCTTTTTGTGGCGGAAATCCATGTCGCCTTCCGAAGAGATTGGAATCAGGTGGATGTGGGCGTGGGGCACTTCAAGTCCGAGCACCGCCATAGCCACCTTCTTGCAAGGGACGGTCAGCCGGATGGCTTCGGCCACACGTTTGGCGAATTTCATCATCTCGCCGATCATGTCGTCGGAGAGGTCGAAGATATAGTCGGTCTCCTGACGCGGGATTACGAGCGTGTGACCGGGCTGCACGGGGTTGATGTCGAGGAAAGCGAAGAAACGCTCATCCTCGGCAATCTTATAGCAGGGGATTTCGCCGTTGATTATTCTGGAGAAAATGGTCATTTGGAGCTACGTATTGATCAGATTTCGATTTTAACGATTTCGAAAGTCATTTCGCCTGCGGGGACCTGACATTTCACAAGGTCGCCTACGCGATGTCCGATCAGGGCAGCTGCGATAGGAGTGGTTGATGCGAGCTTGTTCTCACGGAAATTGGCCTCATTCTCGGTGACGATGGTGTAGGTTACGGTCATGCCGTTGGCCACATTCTTGATAGTCACCTTATTGAGGAGCTGCACCTCTTCGGTGTTAAGCTGAGAGTCGTCGATGATTCGTGCGTTGGCCACGAGCTCCTTAAGCTTTGCGATTTTCATCTCCAGCATTCCCTGGGCTTCCTTTGCGGCGTCGTATTCGGCGTTTTCAGAGAGGTCGCCCTTGTCGCGTGCTTCGGCGATAGCGGCCTTAATGGCGGGACGCTGTGCCTCAAGCTCTGCGAGTTCCTGCATCTTCTTATCGTAACCTTCTTTTGTGAGATATGCCATGGTTTGAGTTTTTAATTAATCGGTTTAAAGATAAAAAATTCAAGGCGCCCTCCGAGCAGCGGTGGTGCCTTGTAGATACTGATAATGGCCAATCGAGCCACGCCTGAGGGGCGTGTGATCAGCCGTTTACTGTCGCAAAATTACTAAATAAAACAGATGTCTGCAAATCCGCAGCGTGAAAAAACGTGAAATACCCTTTTCCGGCGTCTCAGGTTTCGGATGCGGGTATGCGGATTGCAGCGGTAGAGGTGCCTTGCGGCGACCAGTAACCTTTCGCACCGCCGACGTTGCCGGGGCAATCGGCCGTGAAGGTGAAAAACATGTTGGACGACAGCGACACATTGGCATCATACACCTTCCAGAAATCAAAGACTTCCGGCTCTATGCGGCAGAGCTGCACCATCACCGTTGAGCCGGGTTCGAAATAGTGGGAGAATGCGGCGGCTTCCTCTTGGTCGAGGCGTGCGTGCAGACCGCGTGTGATGTCGCGGCCGGTCTGCGGGTCGTATTCAGCGCCGGAGAAATTGCCGAGAAACGCGGGGTAGAAGCGCTCCTCCTCGTCGATTACCCTCACCATCAGCTTGTAGAATCCCTCGGGGTCGGGGGCATCGATAAACGCGCGGATCACGTACTTGTCAGGTTCTTCGGCAGAGCTGACCGCTTCCAGCCGGCTGATGGGGGCTGCGGGGG
>CAMWRH010000041.1 GCA_947176605.1 uncultured Porphyromonadaceae bacterium | reverse complement strand
GCTCGGGATGGGCCGCTAAAGCGGGGCTGAGGCTTATTTTACTATTTGGGCGAGGAAGGGGTTGGAGGTTGCCTGGCGGTAGAGGGCGTGGGGATCGGCCGACATGGCGGCGAGGCATTCGGGGCACCAGTGGCCGCCGAGTAATACTGTGCGAGGACGGAGCCGGAAACGGTGGCCTTCGGCGCATTCCCATTCTATGGGGGTATCGGGGTCGATGCTGCGGATTGCGGCTGCATCTTCAGCGGCAGCAGGGGCGGCTGGGGCATGAGCTTCAGCGACAGCTGATCCGGGGGCAGCTGCGGCAGCAGTAGCGGGTGCTGCGGCAGCAGCTTCAGGAGCTGGGGCTATGGCGGGGAGGCAGCGGCCGCCGCGGTAGCGGGCGGCGCGGTCGAGGTCGGCGAGGGTGAGCGAGGCCAGGGGGCGGGTCTCGTCGTAGCCGTGGTCGAGGGGTTGCGCTTCGCGCGGGAGCGACCAGTCTTCTCCTTTGCGCCATCCGGGGATTGCCTTCCAGGCATCCCTGCCGCCGAAGGCGGCGAAAAGGCGGTCGGCATCGTCATCGGCCACCCAGCGGAGCGGACCGAGTACGCGCTTCATGGCCACGCGTTTCATGGCGGCGCGTATCGCCCAGGCCGGAGCCAACGGCGCAAGGCGGAAATACCAGGGCAACTGCCGGATGATTCCGGCCACGAAGTCGGGCATCGTCTCGCCGCTGCGGAAGTGAAGCAGCGCGTCGAGCAGGTCGGAATCTAGATACCACATCCCGTGGAAATTGCGTGTGGCAAACCAGTTGCGTCCAAACACCTTCTCGGCCGGCGGACATCCTACGGCACGGAGTGTGAGCTGCACGAAGTCGTAGTTCGACATCCGGTAGCTCTCCCCTCCCCCGATGTTGTAGTAGCGGCACCAGAAGGAATCGGGCACGTCGGGCGAGGCCACGGCGCGGAGCAGGCGGCCGCTGTCGGTATCGCTCACCCACTCCAGACAGCCGCGCAGCGGCACGTGGAAGGCTATGGGGTCGGAGCCGTTCATCAGTATGCGGGGATACATGATTCCGGTCTGGCGCAGCGATGCCCATCGGCGCAGTCCTGACTCGGCGAGCATCCGCTCGGCCACGCATTTCGAGAGGGCGTACTTGTCGTAGGTGGCCACGGCCACAGGGTCGCCCGTGCGCCCCCAGTGAGCCCCTTCGGGACGGTTGCCGTACTGCGACACCGAACCGATATACACCACCTTCACCTCCTCCCCCGTCGCCTGACGGCGGAGCGCGGCATCGATGATATGTCGCATGGCGGTGGTATTGACGCGGTAGGTGAGGTCGGGATGCCAGTCGGCCTGCGGACTCACCATGCCGCCGACGTGGAGCACCACATCGGCGCGCTCCACTCCCCGCGCCACATCATCGGGATTCATCAGGTCGCCCCATACGACCTCTACCCCGTCGGCGATGAAAGGGGCGAGTTTGCGGCGGTTGGCTTTCGTATCGCGTGCCAGCACCACAATGTGCGGCGCCTCCCCCGCAGGGGATGTATGGCGGAGCCGCGCCAGTTCGCGCAGCCCCGCCATACCCATTACACCGGTGGCACCGGTGAGGAATACGGTATACACTATCTCTTACTTGCTTTTCGATTCACAGTATACGCAGCGCCACTCACCGGGATGGTCGGCGGCAGGGCGGAAGATGGAATCCACATTGACCTCCATATTCGAGATGCATCGCGGATTGCGGCATACGTGCTGATTGCGCACGGCATCGGCGGGGATCAGACGGTTCTGCTTGTCGTCGCGTCCGGCCCAGCGGAGCAGCGTGAGTATGAGTGCCATACGCACGAACTTGCCGTTCTCCACCTGACGGAAATAGGCGGCGCGGGGGTCGGCGTCGACATCGACCGAGATCTCATTGACGCGCGGCAGCGGGTGGAGGATGCGCATTTCGGGTTTGGCCGCGCGCAGCTTTTCGGCATCAAGGATGAAGCAATCCTTCACGCGGTCGAACTCATCCTCATCGAAGAAGCGCTCCTTCTGCACGCGTGTCATATAGAGCACGTCGAGTTCGGGCATCACCTCCTCCAGAGTGCTTACCTCCTTATACGGTATGCCGTTGACTTCGCATACCTCCTTCTTCATATAGTCGGGCAGGCGGAGCTGCTCCGGGGCTATGAGCACCACCTTCACGCCGCTGTAGCGCGAGAGGGCCTTGATGAGGGAATGCACGGTGCGGCCGAATTTCAGGTCGCCGCAGAATCCGATGGTGAGATTGTCGAAGCGGCCGATCTCGCGCTTGATAGTGAGCAGGTCGGTCAGTGTCTGCGTGGGGTGGGCGTGCGAGCCGTCGCCGGCGTTGATTACCGGTATGCGGCTGTTGAGGGCCGACACGAGTGCCGCACCCTCTTCGAAGTGGCGCATGGCGATGATGTCGGCGAAGCAGTTGATCACCTTGGTGGTGTCGGCGCAGGTTTCACCCTTGCTTACGGAGGTGTTCTGCGCGTCGGAGAAACCGAGCACATTGCCTCCCAGCTCCATCATGGCGGCCGTGAAGCTGAGTCGGGTGCGTGTGGAAGGCTCGTAGAAGAGGGTGGCGAGCTTCTTCCCCTTGCAGGATTCGGAATATTTGTCGCGGTTGGCGATGATGTCGAGGGCGAGGTCGATGATCTCTTCAGTCTCCTGGCGGGTGAGGTCGGTGGGATCGATCAGATGTTTCATTGAAGTGGCGTTATCTTTGCGGGTTGAAACACATAGTATACTTCCTGTTCGCGTGTGTGTGCGGGGATGTCTGACGGGGGGACGGACGCGCTTACTTGCGCATCCACGACTCGTCGGCGGGGTTGGCCATGAACTGCTTCAGGCGCGCCTCGTCAGAGGTCTGTATGTAGCCCTGCTCCACTGCCACCTCCACGAGGGTGTCGAAATTGGAGAGGGAATGATTCTCCACACCTGCGGCTGCCAGACGCTCCAGACCCTTCTTCATGCCATAGGTGAAGATGCTCACCACACCGAGCACTTCTGCTCCGGCCTCGCGCAGCGCCTCGACCACATCGATGCAGCTGCCGCCGGTGGAGATAAGGTCTTCTACCACTACCACCTTCTGCCCCTTTTCGAGGCGCCCTTCGATGCGGTTGTTGCGGCCATGGTCCTTGGCGCTGCCGCGCACGTAGCCCATGGGCATTCCGAGCAGATGGGCGGCGATGGCTGCGTGGGCGATTCCGGCGGTGCTGGTGCCCATGAGCACTTCAGCCTCGGGGTAGAAAGTCTTTACAGAGTCGGCTATGGCCTGCTCCACGATGTTGCGTGCCTCGGGAGAGGTGAGGATGAGGCGGTTGTCGCAATAGATGGGGCTCTTGATGCCGCTGGCCCAGGTGAAGGGTTCGTCGGGACGGAGGAATACTGCCTTTATGCCGAGCAGCTGGGCGGCTACTTTTTTTGCTGTATCGTTCATTGTGGGGATATTGTGAATTGTGGGTTCGGTATATTTCGGGGAGGGGAGGTAATTAAAGTAACGCGACGCGGTAATCAAATCAAAGCCCCGCCGCCCGATGGGGCGGTGAGGCTTCAGATATCGTATTATCCGCAGAAATCGGCCACACACCGGCGCCAGGCGGCGACGGGATCGGCGGCTGCCGTGATGGGACGTCCCACGACTATGAAATCGCTCCCTATCTCGCGGGCACGTGCCGGAGTGGTGATGCGCACCTGGTCGTCGGCGGCGGAGTCGGCGAAACGTATGCCGGGGGTGACGGTCATGAAGTCAGGGCCGCAGGCCTCCTTGACCAGACCGGCCTCGAGGGGCGAACATACCACACCGTCCAGACCAGCCTCTCGGGCATTGCGGGCGTAGTGGGCTATGACGTCGTTGATGTCGCCTTCCACGCGCAGCTGCTCGTTCATGGCCTGCTGCGATGTGGAGGTAAGCTGTGTCACGGCTATCAGCAGCGGGCGGGTGCCGTCCTCGCGGGTCAGCCCTTCGAGGGCGGCGGCCATCATCTCGCGGGTGCCGGAGGCGTGGACATTGACCATATCCACATCCAGGGCCGAAAGCACCTTCATGGCCTTGCGCACGGTGTTGGGGATGTCGTGCAGCTTGAGGTCGAGGAAAATCTTATGGCCGCGGCGCTTGAGCTCGCGCACTATCTCGTTGCCGGCGGCGTAATACAGCTCCATGCCGATCTTTACGAACGGCTTGCGCTCCTCGGCGGCAAACCGGTCGAGAAACTCCAGGGCCTGTTCGGCCGAGCCGAAGTCGCAGGCGATTATCACATCTCTCACTTTTTCCATTGGATTGCAGAAGTGTATATATAGTGTTATAGAGGTTGTAATGCGGGTGTGGCGGGGTCTCCCCGGCTCACACACAGCCGATTATGTCGGAGAGGCGGTCGATGCCGAGGCGCTCCATCTCTTCGGGGAGGGCCTTGATGATCTTCGGGCAGGCGTAGGGGTCGCGCAGATTGGCCGCACCTACCTGCACGGCAGTGGCTCCGGCCATCATCATCTCGATCACGTCGCGTGCCGAACTTACCCCACCGCATCCCATCACCGGGATTGAGCAGGCCTTCGACACCTGGTATACCATACGCACGGCCACCGGGAAAATCGCCGGGCCCGAGAAGCCGCCCATCACGTTGGCCACCACCGGGCGGCGCGTCTTCACATCGATGCGCATACCGAGCAGCGTATTGATAAGGCAGAGGCCGTCGGCTCCGGCATCTTCGGCGGCGCGGGCTATGGACACGATGTCGGTGACGTTGGGCGACAGTTTGACGTAAAGCGGCTTGGTGGTGACAGCCTTGACGGCACGTGTCACTTCAGCCACACTCTCGCAGCTTGTGCCGAAGCTCATGCCGCCGCCGTGCACGTTGGGACAGCTGACATTGAGCTCGATGATGCCCACCTGCTCCGCGCCGTCGATACGGCGGCAGGCCTCCACGTACTCATCGACCGAGAAACCGCTGATATTTGCCACGATGGGCTGATGGAATACTTCGCGCAGTTTCGGGAGTTCCACCTCGACCACCTTGTCGACACCGGGGTTCTGCAGCCCTACGGAATTGATCATTCCGGCGGGGCATTCGGCGGTGCGGGGCAGCGGATTGCCGAAGCGTGAATTGAGCGTAGTGCCCTTTATGCTGATTGATCCGAGGCAGTCGATATCGTAATATTCCGCCATGACGTAGCCGAAACCGAAGCAACCGGAGGCGGGTATGACGGGGTTCTGGAGGCGCACGCCGCTAAGGGTGACGCTCAGGTCGCGGGCGGGAGCCGCTGTGGCATTCACATTCATTTCCATATGAGTTCCTCCTTTCTGAATACGGGGCCTTTCTTACAGATACCCTTGGGGCCGTCGGCGGTCTGCACGACGCAGCACATGCACACACCGAAACCGCACGCCATGCGGGCTTCCAGACTGAGTTCGCCGCCGATGGGCATCGAGTCGCTGAGGGCGCGGAGCATCGGGAGAGGGCCGCAGGCGTAGAAATAGGTGCGGGCCGGATCGGTGCATGCGGGGACATCGGTGACGAATCCCTTCGTGCCGCGGCTGCCGTCGACGGTAGCCACGTAGACTTCGGCGCCTGCCTGACGGAATTCCTCTTCCCACACCACATCGTCGGCCGTGTTGAAACCGAGTATCACCACCGGACGGCGGCCGAGAGCCACCAGTTCGCGGGCCAGCTGATAGAGCGGAGCCACGCCGATACCGCCGCCGAGCAGCAGCGGGGAGTCGCCGGAGCGCGAGGGGTCGAATCCGTTGCCGAGTGGGGCGAGCACGTCGGCCACGTATCCCACGGGCCACTGCGACATTTCATAGGTGCCCTCTCCTACCACATCGTAGAGCAGTGTGATGCGGCGTCCGTCGACTCCGCATACTGATATGGGGCGGCGCAGGAACTTCCCCTCCACCTCAAGATTCACGAATTGCCCCGGGGCCGTGATGATACCCTCATGGTCGGCTTCGAGCACCATCTTCCAGGTGCGGGAAGTGAGCCGGAGGTTTTCGGCTACGCGGAGCTTATGCGCTATGTTTGTCATTGTATTAATATTTACGGTTTTGTATGTAATCTCCTGTCCCCGGGGGGGGTATGCGGGGGCGCAACGTCATTAACCGTTGCCGGGCATTATAGTGCCGCCCGGGGATGGAGGACGCGATCAGTCGGGTTGCTCCCCGTAGCGGCAGACCGTGGCCACGGGCCACCCCTGCAGCTCCATCCCCTCGAAGGGTGTGGCGCGCCCCTTGCCGTGGAATGCGGCGGGATCGACGCGGCGGGTGGCGTTGAGGTCGACGAGCGTCAGCATCGCCGGATCCCCCTCGGCTATGCCGCCGCTTTCGAATCCGGTCAGGCCGAGCAGGCGGCGCGGGGCGAGCGACATGAGCTCCACGACACGGTCGAGCCCGGTGCGCCCCTGCACCACGAGGCGGGTATATATGGCGGCGAATGCCGTCTCCAGTCCCACTACCCCCATGGCGCTGTGCTCCAGGTCGAGACACTTTTCATGCTCGGCGTGCGGCGCATGGTCGGTGGCGATGGCATCGATGGTGCCGTCCTTGACGCCGAGCAGCAGGGCGCGGCGGTCGTATTCGCTGCGGATCGGAGGATTCATCTTCCAGCGCCCTTCGTTGGCGAGGTCCTCGTCGGTAAACCACAGATAGTGCGGTGCCGTCTCGCACGTGACCGGGAGCCCTTCGCGCTTGGCGCGGCGCACGAGTTCGACGCTTTCAGCCGTGGAGATATGGCATATGTGGAGGCGCACGCCGGTCTCGCGGGCGAGATTGATGTCGCGCTCCACTTCGCGCCATTCGCTTTCGGAGCAAATGCCCCGGTGATTGTTGAACCGGGCGTAAGCGCCGTCGTGTATGTAGCCGCCGCGCAGCAGTTCGTTGACCTCACAGTGGGCGGCGAGTATCTTTCCGGTGGCGGCGATGCGCTTCATGGCGGCACGCATCACGTCTTCCGACTGCACGCCGGAGCCGTCGTCGGAGAATCCGGCCACGTCCGGGGCCAGGGCCGCGTAGTCGGCCAGAGTCTCCTCGCCGATGCGCTGGCGGGTGATGGTGGCATACGGCAGGATCTGCACCAGATGCTGGGCGCGGATCGCGTCGAGCTGCGGGCGCAGGTGCTCCGGAGTGTCGGGAGCGGGCTTGAGGTTGGGCATCGTGCAGACGGTGGTGAAGCCACCTGCGCGGGCTGCCTCTGCCCCTCCGGCTATCGTCTCCTTATACTCGAAACCGGGCTCTCGGAAATGCACGTGCATATCAGTCAGTCCGGGGAGTAATGTCAGCCCTCGGGCGTCGATTACCTCCATATCTTCGTCAGGCAGTATGTCGGCTGCCATGCGGACTATGCGCGTGCCCTGCACGAGGACGTCCATGCGGCGGAGTCCGTCGGCGGTGTACACATCCGCTCCCTTTACGAGTGTAGTATCTTTCATCAGCTATTCGTACCATGTTAGTGCCGTCGCGGGGCGTGGCGGGCGGGATGCCCCCGCAGCCTCTCCCCTTTTCCGGCCGGCGGATGCGGTGCGCACGGGCACACCACACCCTTTTGCACAAAATTACAAAGATTTTCGCAGCATTCCAAACACTAAGCGGATGTTTAAGCGTTTTTAATATGATTCAATTGCGGCGTGGCGCCTGTCGGGGGCCGGCCGAGGAATCATGGACAATACATTATTATGACTGACAATGACAGTGTTATTTCGATACCGTGGGCATTCCGGCGCAAGGCGCCGGGAGCGGCCCGGGATGCGGCGCCCCGGCGCCGCGTGGTGATCGCGGGGGCTACGTCGGGACTTGGTCTGGCGCTGGCCCACAGGTTTATCGATGCAGGATGGACGGTGGGGGCCACCGGGCGCAACGCGACGGCGCTGACGACGCTGCAGAAGGAGGCGCCGGAGCATGTGACCACGATGCAGCTCGATGTGAACGCTCCCGATGCGCCGGAGCGGCTTGCCGAACTGGCGGCGGCCCTCGGCGGGATGGATCTCTATCTGCATTGCGCCGGCATACTGCTCGACAATCCGGAGCTGCGCCCCGATACGGAGGCGGCCATGGCCATGACCAATGCCGTGGGGATGGCGCGTATGCTGGCGGCGGCGTTCGGGTATTTCCGCGATTCGCGCCGCCGGGGGCGGATTGTGGCGATTTCGTCGGTGGCGGGGTGCCGCGGGCTTGGCGATCTTCCGGCCTATTCGGCTTCAAAGGCGTTTGACCAGGCCTATATCGAGGCGCTGCGTCAGGAGGCCGACCGGCAGCGGCTGCCGCTGCGGGTGGTGGACATACGCCCGGGATGGACGCGCACGCCCCTGCTTGACTCCGGCCGGGAGTATCTTTTCGAGATGCCTGCCGAGCGTGTGGCCGACCTGATATTCCGGGCTTCGCTTCATGCGCGGCGCACGGCCACGATCGGTCTGCGCTGGCGCGTGCTGACGGCTCTTGAGCGGCTCGTGCCTGCGGCACTGTGGCAGCGGCTGCATCTGCCGCTATGGCGGGATAAGCAACCCGGGAGATGATCGGCCCGGAAGATAATCAGCAAAGGGCGTAGAACGCCACTGCCGATGCGGCGGCCACGTTGAGGGAGTCGACGCCGTGGCGCATCGGGATGCGCACCACGTAGTCGGCGCTGTCGATTTCGGCCTGCGAGAGTCCGTCGCCTTCGGTGCCCATTACGATGGCCAGGCGTGGTTCGGCGGCAAGGGCCGGGTCGGAGAGTAGGCGCGAGTCGTCGCGCAGGGCCATTGCCACGGTCTTGAACCCGAAGTCCCTGAGTCGGGAGGGGGTATCGATCCATCCCCAGGGCACAAGGAACACGCTCCCCATCGATACGCGTATGGCGCGGCGGTTGAGGGGGTCGCATGATGTGGGTGTGAGGAGCACGGCGTCGATGCCGAGTGCGGCAGCGCTGCGGAAGATGGCCCCGATGTTGGTGGTGTCGCTTACGCCGTCGATCACGCATACGCGGCGGGCTCCGTCGAGGAGCTTTTCAAGGGGCGGGCACTGGCGGCGGCGCATGGCGCAGAGCACTCCGCGGGTGAGTGTGTAGCCGGTGAGCGAGGCGAGGAGTTGGCGCCCGGCAGTGTATACGGGTGTGTCGGCGGGCATCATGGCGATTGCCGCGGCTGCGTCGCCGCTGATGTGGCGCTCTTCGCAGAGGAGCGCTTCGGGGTGCCACCCCTGTCGGAGAGCCACTTCGATCACTTTGGGGCTCTCCACGATCACGAGTGCCCGGGAGGGGTCGAGGCGGTTGCGCAACTGCGTATCCGTCAGTCGGCCAAACATCCGGACGCGCTCATCGTCGAGCGATTCTATTTCGATCAGTTTCATTCTGCTGCTTTTTTGTGGGTCAGTGTCTGAAGATACAGATCAGCGTCTGTATACAGGGAGGAGCGGCGCCCTGCCCTGTATGGCAGAGGGGCGACGGCGCACCGCACTGCAAAGTTAGCCACTTCCGCCGAGATGCCCAAATCTCGCCGGCCCCGGCGCTGCGGGCTGCCGCAGCCGGGTATTTTAATATTCTTCATTTGCTATTTGACTGAAAATGACTAATTTTGCCCACAAATTCAATGCACCCCGACCTAATGGAAATTGCCTATTCCAACGACAAAGACGTACGATGCTATCAATCCTTTGTTGAAGACCCTACAAATCCAAAGAAACTGAGATTATTCAGGAAACGCTTTGGCAACAATTTAGACTCCGAAGCTGTAAAACTGCATAATCGTCTGCTACTTTCCGAGAATGCCGCATTTTACAATTCAGCATACGGACAACCGAAAAACTGTATAGAGATCATGCAAGGCTCAAAAACAAGGATTCAAAGATATTCAAGGTTCGTGTCGGCCTCGGTCCAAGGAAATTTTTCCATAGCGTCATAACAGAGTCAGGCGACTTCCTACTCACCAAAGACTGGACAGGCAGTTTTGAGACAATAACCTCCATCTATGTAATCGATATCAACAATCACGATTATAAATCAGTATGAACATGAACGCACCGATTAAACAGAATGTATTCAACCCCGTCACTCTGGCCAATACACCCGGAGCTGAACTGGCATGCATCTTTGAAGCGCATCAGATACTGGATTATAACGCACGTCTTGGCATCATTGATCTGAGCAGGAAAGAACATCTTTCCAACAGACTGATTCTTAAGGCCGAACAGATCCTTAGCATGGAAGGGAAGCTATGTGAATATCTTACACGCCATGAAGAGCTGTACAAGCAACATAAACTTGAAAGCCGCCAGTCATTTGCACTGGCCAAGAAGCAGTTTGCGAGATTGAAGCCGATACTCCCGCTGCTTAAGGATGAGTTTACCGACGGATATGACGTGCTTAATGACCTGCTTGACTATTTTGATGCCGACTCGCCTGAAGAGGTGTTCGAACAGTCAGAGAAACAGGCTGCCATGTTCCGCAAACAAAACGGAGCCGAACCCGATCCTATCAATCTCTACGGTTGGCTACGCCGCGGAGAGCTTGACTATCACCGCATGAATCTTCCCGAATATAATGAATCGGCCTTACACGATTGGATTGATGGCAGAGAATGGGAGTCTCATCTCCTTGATGCAGCGTATTTTAAACGTCTGCCGTTGATACTTGCGGGGTTCGGTGTGGGATTATCGCTGGTGCCGCATCTTCCGAAAACCGTGTTTGGAGCCATACGATGGATTGAGGATCATCCGCTTATAGAAATTTCCGACAGAAATTATGATCTGGCATCATGCTGGTTCACGCTTTTTCATGAGTTTGGCCACACTCTTCTGCACCGCAATACAGCAGTGCTTGAAGGACAAATCAACGAGAAATCCGCCAATTACAACCGAATGGAACGTGAGGCCAATAAGTTTGCCAATCATTACCTGTTTAATGGCGATGATTTACGCAAAGCCGTATTTGACAGAATAAAACGAGGTATCCCGATGACAGCCAAGGCACTGGCTGAAGAATTTGGAGTAAACCCGATGTTTGCCTCCTATTGGTTGCTTAAAGGGCAGTACCAACCGGCTTTTCAGCTCAGGTATTCCATCAGTTTCGCCGAAGCTTACCAGAAGTAACTGATAAAAAAGCTCAACCTTTGCAGTGGCGCATCCTGATAGCCCTTTCCCCCTCTTTCCTCAAAAATTAATTCTAATGTCACTAAAATAAGGCGGACAGGCAGCGGGGCGTAGCGATAACCGCTCCGCGGTTAGGGGGCATACGGCTCTCCCCGGTTCGGGGATAGAAAACCTAAAACCTAACGCCTCCCGCCTAAAACCTAAAGCCTAAAATCTAATTCTAAAACAGTGTTATAAAACATAAAAGTAACGTAAATTGTTTGGATTGGAACGAACTTTTTAGTAACTTTGCTGTTGTAAGGTACGAAACAACAGTATCTTACATATGCAAGTTGCCCTTGTGCATTCATGAAATGAGCGAGGATTGAAACAACAATTTCATAAGTCAACTTCATGACTCCGCGCGTGTGGGAAGCACTCACATCGACAGGCAGACGCAGGCCTTCACCGGCTGGCGTACTCCTCCGATCCTCACCACACCTTTCGCGACCCCGGACAGTGAAAATGTCAGGTCCGACCATTGGACAGTTCCGCCACTACCCCTCTGCGGGAAGGCGGAGGCCAGACTCCGGACCATCGTAACCCCTCACTACGGCAAGCGTCACGCCCACCGCGTGCGGAGCGGTATATGTCAAGTTTATAACCCTTAAACCAATTAATTTACTTTATCATTCCCATGAGTGCGAAGGGAAGGTGTGAATGAAGCCGCGAAGGCCGCGACGGCATCGGCATCATAATGTCGGGAATGGCTTTTGTTATGAGAAAGTTTATCATTTCATTGATGGTTGCAATCATGGGTGTTGTCAGCGCATTCGCCAGCACCACCTCGTCCTCTCACCCCACCTATACCGAACATGAGTTCGAAAAGGCGGTGCAGCTCATCAAAAAGTACGAGACTCTCCATTCTCCCAAGCACTGGCCTCTGGTGGGCTACGGCCACAAGGTGCAGCCCGGGGAGAAATTCAAGAAAGGTGAAAAACTTTCGGAAAAACAGGCTGACGCCCTTCTCCGTAAAGATCTGAAGAAATACGCCGACCTCTACAAGACCTATGGGAAGGACTCCCTTCTGCTCGGCGTACTGGCCTACAATGTAGGACCGGGCAGGGTAAACCAATCGACGGTAATGAAACTGCTGCGCGACGGCAACCGCAACATCCGCGAAGCCTTCACGGCGATGTGCCGCTACAAAGGGAAGGTTCACAAGCAGATACGCGCCCGACGCATCGAGGAGTTCAAGGCCCTGTTCAAGCACTGATGCTCTCAGACACCGACATCACTGACTTCCATCGACTAAAGGACTCACCTCTCTCCCACCGCTCTCTCAACGAGACACACACACAACCATCATGTCCGGCCACGCCGCAGCGCGTGAGCCGGATTCATTTTTTCTCCGCCTCACGCCTCCCTGCGGCGGACGCTCCGGCGTGCGTCCCTACATTGGCAACGGAATTTCTCTCTCCTGATTCATCACTCATTCTAAAGTGGTCAAATTCGACCACTTTGAAATTAGGATTATGGATGATTTCCTATGTCACAAGGAAGTCAATTGTATATCGTGTCCTTATCCAATTCTTTATCACATAGGCGCTTCTGCCGTCTCCGTCCTTTGCCGACGCCATGTCAGTTAAGGAGATCTAATCCTAACCCCTACTCCAATAACTTCCTTTCAAAAGCTTGAAATAATGACTCCATATCAAAAGGTGAGTCAGTGTCTCACTTTTTTGGGGAACAGACATATAGTTTCCTAATATATATTGAGGTTAGAGCGACTGAATCCTCTACCACGCTTGACGGTCAGGGCTTTTGACAGGCGGTTTATAAGTTGCACTCTCACAAAACGGATGATTTCCAATGTCAAAAGGTGTGACAGTGTCACACTTTTTGGAAAACAGACATATAGTTTCCTCATATATGAGGTTAGAGCGGCTGAATCCCTTACCACGCCTTACGGTCAGGTCTTTTGACAGACGCTTTATAAGTTGTGTGCCATACTCGGCACGGATGTTTCCACCCTGTTCAAACTCCACTATATAGCGACCGGTTTGCCAATTGGCATCAAGCAGTTGGGTATTGACGGCTAAAGCAGCGTTGGTTTTGGCCGTATTCCAAACTTTGCAGGTTATTTCCGCTTAAAAGTTGCCTTTGTCACTAATACGTTCAACGGAGGCTTACTCAGCCCCCTCGGCGCACGGCCTTCCCCCTGAGGAGGAGTGAAATATAGGACGATGCACTTCTTATTGGAAACTATACGAGGCGTATCATATATGTTTCTCGGCATATTTGATTGCCATTCCAAAAATTCTTTGTAACTTTACAACTTAAGTAACAGGAAACATCTGAATATGGTCGATACAGTTTAATTATCCCCCGGCAGAGATGCCACAAAACCAACAAACCTACAAGCTCCATAGCAGTCGTTACAGGCTCGACCAGGCTTCAGATAACTGCCAATGGAGTTTTTCGTTTATTAGCTTGTATCTGAATGAAAGTACAAACTATGACAAAAACAAAGGCTAAGCCTTTCCTGAAGTGGGCTGGAGGCAAGACTCAATTGCTTCCTACTATTGATTCATTCTTGCCGGAAACATTCCGCAACGAGGATGAAGTGACCTACATTGAGCCGTTTGTGGGTGGAGGTGCCATGCTGTTTTACATGCTCCAAAAATATCCCAATATTAAAAAGGCGGTAATTAACGATATAAACCCGCACCTCATAAAGACCTATTCTGTTATCAGGAATGAGCCTTATGCTCTGATTGATAAGTTAAATGAGATTCAAACCACTTTCAAGACTCTTATCGATTACGACAAGCAGAAAGATTTATACCTTGATATCAGAAGCCAATTTAATCAGCGACATTTGACAAATGTTGAGGAAGCTGCATACATGATTTTCCTTAACAGAACATGTTTCAACGGACTATACCGGGAAAATTCAAAAGGTGGATTTAATGTTCCCTTTGGTCGTTACTCAAATCCGACGATATGCGATGAAGAATTGCTGCTTGCTGACAGCGAGTTATTACAGAAGGTTGAGATAATGAATGGAGATTTCTCCAATACTGCGGAGCATATACAAGGTTATACATTCTTCTACTTTGATCCTCCTTACCGGCCTCTTGATGCTACATCAAGTTTCAATTCTTATGTAAAGGAATCGTTTGACGATAATGAACAGATACGCTTGAAGAATTTCTATTCAAACATCTCGGATCGTGGATGTTACGCAATGCTCAGCAATTCCGATTGTAAGGGTAGGAATTCTGAAGATGATTTCTTTGACAGACTATATGAGGTCTTCTTCATAGAGAGAGTCTTTGCAAAAAGATATATCAATGCTAATGCTTCTAAACGAGGAGCTCTAACCGAATTACTAATAAGAAATTACGAAAACTATCAGGGAGAACCCACAAATCTCTTCAACTTATAAACCATGGCAGACCGATTTACCGACTTCATGAAACCACTGAAGGAAACCCATTTCTCTCTCAAAGATTATGTGGATTTTCCAAAGGTCGCAGCCAATGTCGAGGCAATATCTATAAAACTGAACCAGCTAAATTATCTTATTGGGCAAGAGGATATGGCTGAAGCAGTCAAACGGTTATGGGATGAGAACCCCAAAGTATTCTCTGTGTTGGACGTTCTTATTGCCGTCAGGACTAAAGACCGCAAAAAAGCGATAGATGCCTATGGTAATATCCATTTAGTCAGTGATTACTTTTCATCTCCAGAACAGGTGACCGTATTCCTTAATGAAACAGGTCTTACCGAGGTTTTCCAGAAGAAGCAAATCAAGAATCTTGTGGATTATGTCTTTGGTGTTGAAGTCGGACTTGATTCAAATGCCCGCAAAAATCGCGGAGGTCATATAATGGAAGGTCTTGTTGCTAATATCCTGACACTAAACGGAATTGATTTCAATCAGGAGGTCTATTACACAGAGTTTCCAGAGATAGTCAAGGCTTTAGGTGCAGACAACAAACGATTCGATTTTGTCATTCGCACACCTCAAAAGATTTATCTCATTGAAGCCAATTTCTATACCGGAGGTGGCTCTAAGCTCAATGAAGTAGCACGTTCATACTCCGAACTTGCACCCAAGATTAACGCTGTTCCCGGTTTTGAGTTCGTCTGGATTACCGATGGCATTGGATGGGAATCAGCCCGTAACAAACTTGAAGAGGCTTTTGCCCACATCCCCTGCGTGTATAATCTTACAAATATTCATGAACTTATATCCAAAGTGAAGAATGGTTAGTAGTAAAGTGATTGAGGTTCTTACTCCTCTTTTTAACATTGTCACTAATGCAAGAGGTAAAACCATAAGACAAATTAAAGAAGAACTTTTTATTGGCGATAAGTGTCGGATGAAGAAAGGCGCATCTGGATTAATTGTCGAAAACCTACTTGGTATAGAAAACAATAATAGGGATGAAGCCGATCTGCCCCAAATTGGCTGTGAGATTAAAATCCTACCATTACAAAAGAATAAGGATGGCTCTATTAAGGCAAAAGAACCGACTGCAATCCAGATGATAAATTATTGTGAAGTTGCTAAAGAAACATGGGAAACAGCCAAACTTAGAAGTAAGATCAACTTAACATTTTGGGTAGTTTATCTTGCAAAGGTAGATGGCAAACCTAAACAACAAGATGATTATATCATTGTTGATTATTTTCTTGATCATCCTTCCGATGTACAAAACGGAGTCTTCAAAACAGACTGGGAGGAAATTCAAGCATACATCAAGCGCGGCGATGCAGATAAACTTTCATGCAGCATGGGAGTCTATCTTGAGCCAAAAACTAAAGGGGCAAACAATCAGGATAAAACGGATGCACCTGATGGAAAGGGTGGAATAACACGTGCCCGAAGAAGAGCTTTCTACTACAAGAAAAATTATACTAATACACAAATAATTCCAAATCTAGATTTATCGGCTATCAAGTGATGATAAAATCATTCTATAAATCAGACAATCGAGATTTCACCATTGTTAATGGTGACTGCTTTGATGTGCTCCCACAGTTTGATTTTAAGTTTGATATGATCTTCGCAGATCCTCCCTATTTCCTATCCAACGGAGGTATAAGCTATCAGGCCGGGAAAGTTGTATGTGTGGACAAAGGAGATTGGGACAAGGGCGGTTCTCCCGAATCCATTATGGAGTTCAATCGCAAATGGCTATCCTTATGTAGAGAGAAACTTAAAGATAATGGAACCATCTGGATTTCTGGGACCCACCATAATATCTTTTCAATAGCCAACGTTCTGACTGAACTTGGCTATAAGATTCTTAATGTTATCACTTGGGCAAAAACCAATCCTCCACCAAACATATCATGCCGTTTCTTTACCTACTCCACAGAGTTCATTATTTGGGCGCGTAAGTGTCCAAAGGTGCCTCATAAGTATAATTATGAGTTGATGAAAGCCATCAATGACGGCAAGCAGATGACTGACGTATGGAGACTCCCCGCTATTGGACGTTGGGAGAAGTCATGTGGCAAGCATCCGACACAAAAACCGCTGGCTCTACTCACCCGCATCATCCTCGCAAGCACCGATGAACACGACTGGATTCTCGATCCATTCGCGGGTTCATCTACTACAGGAATTGCTGCGAATCTATGTGGAAGAAGATTTTTGGGTATCGAAAAAGAAATAGAGTTTTCCTCTCTATCTGTTAATAGACGTAATGAAATTGACAATGCACAGTTACGACTATCCTTTTGTGATAGATTAAAGGATTTATCATATAAAATTCAGAATAATATGATGAATGAGGCTATTTCTAAATATGGAAACGACTTGCCTTTCTAACGTGGTAAAGGCTATCATAAAGTTTGCATTCCCCATGAAACGGGAATATGCGAAATCCTCACCACGGCTCAACGTCTTGATATAGGGGAAATATCACGCTGGATAGTGCGACCTGGGCATCGTCAAGCATCTTGATGCCTCACGCCTCACGCCTCACGCCTAAAACCTAAAGCCTGATTTCTTTTTGCCGCGCCGAAATTTGCATATCTGAAATCTCATGATTATCTTTGCACTGATATGCAGAACCAACCCTCCGAAATACAGCTGCTGCGCGGCCAACTGACGGATTTCCTTCAGAACAATCACCTGCGCAAGACTCCCGAACGCTACGCCATCCTCGAGAAGGCCGTGGAACTCTCCGCACATTTCGGAGTCGACCAGCTCTATAACGCTATGGAGTCAGCCGGCTATCATGTGAGCCGTGCCACGGTCTATAATACGCTCGAGCTGCTCTGCGAGGCGGGTATACTCAACCGTCATCTCTTCGCCACCAACCAGGCGCGCTATGAGGTGGCCCGCGGATCGCATCTGCATCTCATTTGCCGGCGTTGCGGCGCAATACGCGAAGTCGATGAGCCCGACCTCACCTCACGGCTCCTGTCGGAGCCATACGGCGACTTCATACCGGAGTATTCCTCTACAATCGTCTACGGAATCTGCGGCGAGTGCCAGGCGAAATCCCGATGACGCTCACGGCCCCGGTTCTCGGCAACAATGGCAAAACCCAATGAAAAAACACTTTACAACCCTTAAATCATCAATCTAACACCATGGCAAAAGTAAAGCCTTTCAAGGGGGTACGTCCTCCGAAACATCTTGTGGAAAAAGTGGCATCGCGCCCTTATGACGTGCTTAATTCGGAAGAGGCCCGCGCCGAGGCCGAAGGCAACGAGATGTCGCTCTATCATATCATCAAGCCTGAAATCGACTTCGAACCCGGCACCGACGAGCATGACCCGAAGGTATATGACCGCGCCGTAGAGAATTTCCACAACTTCCAGCGCCAGGGTTGGCTCGTGGAAGACGATAAGGAGAAATACTACATCTATGCCCAGACGATGGACGGCCGCACGCAGTACGGTTTCGTGGTGGCGGCATGGGTCAACGACTATATGGAAGGGCGCATCAAGAAGCATGAGCTCACCCGCCGCGACAAGGAGGAAGACCGCATGAAGCACGTGCGCGTAAATAATGCCAACATCGAGCCTGTATTCTTCGCTTTCCCCGACAATGAGCCTCTGGAGGAGATAATCCGCAATGTGACGGCCGGCGAACCGGAGTATGATTTCGTGGCTCCCGACGGTTTCGGCCACACGCTCTGGGTGATCGACGATGAGGCTACCATAGCCCGCATCTCCGAGGAATTCGACAAGATCCCGAATCTCTATATCGCCGACGGACACCACCGTTCGGCTGCCGCCGCACTGGTAGGTGATGAAAAGGCGCGCAATAATCCCAACCACCGTGGCGATGAGGAGTACAATTACTTCATGGCCGTGGCATTCCCGGCTTCGCATCTGAAGATCATCGACTATAACCGTGTGGTACGCGACCTGAACGGTCTGTCGGAGGAGGAGTTCCTCAACCGTCTGGCCGAGAATTTCGTTGTAGAGGAGAAGGGTGAGGAAATCTATCATCCTGCGGAGCTCCACAATTTCGCGCTCTATCTGGGCGGGAAGTGGTACTCGCTCACTGCCAAAGAGGGCACCTACAATGATCAGGACCCGATCGGGGTGCTCGACGTGACGGTATCTTCCGACCTTATCCTGCGCGACATCCTCGGCATCACCGACCTGCGCTCCGACAAGCGCATCGACTTCGTGGGAGGTATCCGCGGACTTGGCGAACTGAAGCGCCGCGTGGATTCGGGGGAGATGAAGATGGCGCTGGCCCTCTATCCCGTGACGATGGATCAGCTCATCAACATCGCCGATACCGGCAACATCATGCCGCCGAAGACCACCTGGTTTGAGCCCAAGCTGCGCTCCGGCCTGGTGATACATAAACTCGACTGAATCAGAAATCAGGAGTGAGGAATTTTCCTCACTCCTGATTCCTCACTTCTGGTTCCTAATTCCTCCCTCCTCACTCCTAATTCAGAAAAACATATGGCTTCCCCCATAAAGTCAAAATACATGAAGGCCATAGCCCATCTCGGGGCTCTGCTGACGGCATCGGCATGGGGCGCGTCGTTTCTTTGCACGAAGGTGCTGATGATCGATGGCGGCTTTACGCCGGTGGAGATGTATGTCTACCGTTTTGCGATGGCCTATCTGCTGCTGTTAGCGTTTACGTTCCGTAAGATCATGTCGCACAACTGGCGCGACGAGGCTCTGTTCATGCTCTGCGGCGTATGCGCCGGTTCGCTGTATTTCATCACGGAGAATTACGCTCTGCAAAACACATCTACGGCCAATGTGTCGCTGTTGGGATCGATTTCGCCACTGTTTACGGCGGCGATAATGGCCCTGGTGTTCCGCACGAAAGTGGGAGCCGGGGTGGTGATCGGTTCGATTGTGGCGTTCGCCGGAGTGGCGTGCGTGATATTCAGCGGCGGCGACGGATTCGTGATCAAACCCACGGGCGACCTTCTCGCCCTGTCGGCCTCGCTGAGCTGGGCCGTGTATTCGATTGCCGTAAAGCGGCTTATCCCGGTATATTCCGGACTTTTCATCACCCGCAAACTCTTCTTCTACGGCGTGATCACGGCGTTGCCGCTGCTTTTCTGGCAACAGGCCGCCACCGGCTCGCCGTGGCATCTGGCGCTCCTGTTTGACTTCTCGCGACCGGAACTGGCACTGAATTTCCTCTTCCTGGTGGTATTCTGCTCTCTGCTGGCCTATCTGATATGGAATGAGGTGATGAGGGTGCTCGGCCCGGTAGCCACCAACAATTACCTCTATCTGCAGCCACTCGTGACGATGATAGCCGCCTACTTCGTGCTGGGAGAGAAGATTTTCCCGCTCGGATACGTGGGGTGTCTGCTGATTATCGGCGGCCTTGTGCTGGCCGATAAACTGAAGTTCAACCCCGGGCGCCAGGCGCAGAGGCGCAAGATGTAGGGCGCCAATCGGCCACTGACAACATTACTATGGAAAAAATACTCTACAACGACATACATCTCCCCGAGAAGGTAAGCGACATCCTCGAACTCGACTTCTGGGCGCTCCAGCATGTCGGGGCAGGGATGGTGCGCACGGTCAATAATCCGGTGAAGTTCTCAGCCTATACGTCGATATTCGTGACGCGAGGCACGGCGGAGGCCGACATCAACCTGATCAATCACCGTCTGGAGGCGCCGTGCGTGATAAATGTCTCGGCGGGCGACATAGTGTATCCGCGTGTGATCTCGGATGATTTCGATGCTTCGGTGGCAGTGTTTTCGCAACGCCTTACCGACGGGATGGTGACGCTGCTCAAGGATGCGGCGGTATTCTCCACTATCGGTCTCAGTCCGATAATCAGCCTCTCGCCCGACGACAGCGCCGACCTGCAGCACTTCTACGGCGAGATGCTGGCCATCACGAAAGACGGGTCGATACCGTATCAGTTTGAGACGATACTGTATACGCTTACGGCTTATTTCTTTAAGAATTTCGCGAAGTATTACGAGCAGTTCCGGCAATCGCTGGCCCCGTCGGTGCAGAACCGCATAGCCGACCGCTTCATCCGGCTTGTGCAGGAGCACTTCCGGCGGGAGCGTTTTCTGGATTTCTATGCCGGGAAGCTCGACATCACGCCGAAGCATCTGTCGCGCACGATCAAGATGCAGACGGGAGCCTCGGCCGTAGACTGGATCAACCGCTACGTGATACTTGAGGCCAAAGTGATGCTGCGCTCGTCGAATCTGAATGTGCAGCAGATAGCGGAGGCGCTGAATTTCCCGTCGCAGTCGTTTTTCGGCAAGTATTTCAAGAAGGCCACCGGCGTATCCCCCAAGGATTACCGCAACAGCTTTTCTTAGGAATTAGGCTTTTAGGCGTTAGGCTTTAGGCGTCAGGCTTTAGGCGTCAGGGCTTAGGCTAAAACCTGACACCTAAAGCCCGCCTAATTTTCAATGCCTATCGCCTATCACCTAAAGCCTAAAGCCTAAAGCCTATCACCTATCACCTATCACCTAAAGCCTATCGCCTATCACCTAAAGCCTAAAGCCTAAAGATTAAAGTCTATCGCCTAAAAACGGAGCCAGCGGAGGAGCTTGGCGGAGAACTCCTCGTTCATGGCGCGGGGATAACGCACTTCGGCGAATACCTGGGCAAGGTTCTGTTTGCCGTTTTCAGCTATGAAGGGTTGGTTGGCCGGGTATTCATCCTTCACTTTGTAGAGGTCGATGATTTCCTCGTCGGTGTCGGCGCGGTAGCTCTCCTCATGCACCCAGGCGCGCAGCGGCAGACGCTCCGTAGCCACCCCTTCCCCATCGGGCCATCCGATGGCCAGACATGCCACCGGCACCACCATGCGCTCCGGCAGACGGAGCAGCCGCGCGATCTCGGGAGCGTTGTAGATGCATGTGCCCAGATAGCACGTGCCCAGTCCCGACTGCTCGGCGATCGTAGTGATCTGCTGCGCCAGGATTATCGCATCGGCAAAAGCCGAGGTAAACGACAGGAAATTATCATAGGCGGCATCGGCCTCGTTCACCTCACACCAGCGCGTGAAACGCGCGAAATCGGCACAGACGGTAAGCAGCACCGGAGCACCGGTGGCCGCCGGCTGATTGAAATGCAGTTCGGCCAGACGGCGGCGGCACTCGGCGTCGCGGGTCACGATGACGGAGTAGAGCTGCATGTTGCCGCACGTAGGGGCGCGCCCTGCCAGTTCGAGGATTTCATCCAGAAGCGCCGGGGGCACTTCGCGGTCGGTGAAACGGCGGATGCTGCGCCGCCCGAGATAATAATTCTTATCCATCGGATTTACTTTTTAGTTTTTTCTATCAATTATTTTCCGCAAAGTTAGGAAATTTTTCGCTAACTTTGCAATGCAGGTCGCGCACGACGCGCCCGTATGTATATTAACTCCTCATATATAACAGATTACAGGGCAGCCGGGTCTGCGGCAGACTACGCCTCAAACCATGCTCCCTCCCGAAAAACAGACATAATCAACACATATCCATAGCTGACCAAATGGCACAACCACGATATACCTACGACCAGGCCTACGAGGCATCGCTCCAGTACTTCAAAGGCGATGCCCTGGCTGCCCGCGTATGGACCAGCAAGTATGCCCTCAAGGACTCCGACGGCAATCTGTTTGAACTCACCCCCGACGACATGCACCGCCGTCTGGCCTCCGAGCTGGCACGCATAGAGCGCAATTACCCCGACCCCATGTCGGAGGACGAGATATTCGAGGCGCTCAGGGACTTCCGATACATAGTGCCACAAGGCAGCCCGATGGCCGGCATCGGCAATGACCTTCAGGTAGGGTCGCTTTCGAATTGCTTCGTGATCGGACTCGACGGCAAACCCGATTCCTACGGGGGAATCATCAAGATCGACGAGGAGCAGGTGCAGCTCATGAAGCGCCGCGGCGGCGTGGGTCACGACCTGTCGCACATCCGCCCGAAAGGGAGTCCGGTGAAGAATTCGGCCCTTACCTCGACCGGACTGGTGCCCTTTATGGAGCGCTACAGCAATTCCACCCGCGAGGTGGCACAGGACGGGCGCCGAGGCGCCCTGATGCTCACGGTGAGCATCAAGCATCCCGACTCGGAGCACTTCATCGACGCGAAGATGACCGAGGGGAAGGTGACGGGAGCCAACGTGTCGGTGCGCATCGACGACACCTTCATGAAGGCCGCCACCGAAGGGAGCGTATACACGCAGCGCTATCCTGTAGGGAGCGCCACGCCGCAGGTGACGAAGGATATCGATGCCTCGGCGCTGTGGCAGAAGATAGTGCACAATGCCTGGAAAAGCGCCGAGCCGGGTGTGCTCTTCTGGGATACGATAATCCGCGAGTCGGTGCCCGACTGCTATGCCGACCTCGGATTCCAGACCATTTCCACCAACCCCTGCGGCGAGATACCTCTCTGCCCCTACGACAGCTGCCGACTGGTGGCGATCAATCTCTACAGCTACGTGCGCAATCCGTTTACGCCGGAGGCCGATTTCGATTTCGAGCTCTTCCGGAGCCATATGCGTATCGCGCAGCGCGTGATGGACGATATCATCGATCTGGAGATGGAGAAGATCGACCGCATTATCGAGAAAATCGAGTCTGACCCGGAGACTGCCGAAGTGAAGCAGACGGAGCTGAACCTCTGGAAAAAGATACGCAGCAAGACGCTGCTCGGACGCCGCACCGGATGCGGCACCACCGGCGAGGGTGACATGCTGGCGGCCCTCGGACTGCGCTACGGCACGCGTGAGGCCACGGACTTCTCTACCCGCGTGCACCGCGAACTGGCCCTTGCCTATTACCGCGCATCGGTAGACTGCGCACGCCAGCGCGGCGCCTTCGAAATATATGACGCGGAGCGCGAGAAGGATAATCCCTACATACAGCGTCTGCGCGAGGCCGACCCTCAGCTTTATGAGGATATGACACGCTATGGACGCCGCAACATCGCCTGCCTGACGATAGCCCCGACGGGCACGACGTCGCTGATGACGCAGACGTCGTCGGGTATCGAACCGGTATTCTCCCCCATCTACAAGCGGCGCCGCAAGGTGAATCCCAATGACGCGGAGGTGTCGATTGACTTCGTGGATGAGGTGGGCGACGCTTTCGAGGAGTATGTGGTGTATCACCATAAGTTCCTGGAATGGATGCGCGTCAACGGCCATGAACCGAAGAAGAACATGACGGCGCAGGAAATCGAGGAACTGGTGGCGCTGTCGCCCTATTACAAGGCCTCGTCGAATGAAATCGACTGGGTGGAGAAGGTGCATATGCAGGGGGCCGTGCAGAAGTGGGTGGACCACTCGATATCGGTCACCATCAATCTGCCGGGCGACGTGACCGAAGAACTCGTGGGCCAGCTCTATGTGGAGGCCTGGAAGGCGGGGTGCAAGGGTTGCACTGTATACCGCGACGGCTCGCGCAATAATGTGCTCGAGTCGCTGGCGGCCGACAAGAAGCGCCGCGCGGCCTCGGCCGAGCATCATGAGGCCGGGATAATCCGCAATCCGGAGCATCTGCTGAAGCGTCCGGTGGAACTGGAGGCCGACGTGGTGCGCTTCCAGAACAATAAGGAGAAGTGGATTGCCTTTATCGGACTGGTCGACGGCAAGCCCTACGAGATATTCACCGGACTGGCCGACGACGAGGACGGCATATTCTGTCCCAAGTCGGTAAGCCACGGTAAGATAATAAAGACCATCGATGAGAACGGGCGCAAGCGCTACGATTTCCAGTTTATCAATAAGCGCGGCTATAAGACCACGATCGAGGGGCTGAGCGAGAAGTTCAACCCGGAGTTCTGGAATTACGCAAAGCTCATCTCGGGTGTGCTGCGCTACGGGATGCCCATCGATCAGGTGCTTAAGCTCGTAAGCCAGCTCGAACTCGACTCCACGAGCATCAACACGTGGAAGAACGGTGTGGAGCGTGCGCTGAAGAAGTATGTGCCCAACGGCACGGGCGCCGTGGGCGTGAAGTGCCCGAATTGCGGCGAGGAGGCGCTGATCTATCAGGAGGGGTGCCTTATCTGCAAGAACTGCGGCACGTCGCGCTGCGGCTGATCCGCGCCATCGGCGCTCTCCCCCGCCACCACACACCCACCAGACTGGAATACAAAAAGAAAGAAGCAGACGAGAAACAGGGTGGAGATAGCAGAGGT
>CAMWRH010000040.1 GCA_947176605.1 uncultured Porphyromonadaceae bacterium | reverse complement strand
CTGCGCCCGAGCTTTAGCGAAGGGAGTGCCGGCGCCCGCTTCAGCGCCCCTCCCCTCCCGGCCCCGCCGGGATAATAATCACAAAGAAAACAAAAGAACATACGCATATGGATTTTATTGAAGAACTGACATGGCGCGGAATGATCCACACCATGATGCCCGGCACCGACGAACAGCTCCGCAAGGAGATGACCACCGCATATCTCGGTATCGACCCTACAGCCGACTCGCTGCATATCGGCCACCTCTGCGGCGTGATGATGCTCCGCCATTTCCAGCGATGCGGCCACAAGCCGATCGCTCTGGTGGGTGGTGCCACCGGAATGATCGGCGACCCCTCCGGAAAATCAGCCGAACGCAATCTGCTCGATGAGGCTACCCTGCGCCATAACCAGGAGGCCATCAAGGCCCAGCTGGCACGCTTCCTTGATTTCGAAAGCGATCAGCCCAACCGTGCCGAACTGGTCAACAACTACGACTGGATGAAAGACGTAAGCTTCCTCGACTTCGCCCGCGAGGTCGGCAAGCACATCACCGTCAACTACATGATGGCCAAGGACAGTGTGCAGAAGCGCCTCAACGGCGAGGCCCGCGACGGACTGAGCTTTACGGAGTTTACCTACCAGCTGCTCCAGGGATTCGACTTCTATCATCTCTACATGACCAAGAACTGCCGCCTGCAGCTCGGAGGTTCCGACCAGTGGGGCAACATCACCACCGGCTCCGAACTCGTGCGCCGCAAGGCCGGAGGTGAGGTGTTTGCCCTGACATGCCCGCTTATCACGAAGGCCGACGGCGGTAAATTCGGTAAGACGGAGAGCGGCAACATCTGGCTCGACGCCCGCTATACGTCGCCATATAAGTTCTATCAGTTCTGGCTCAATGTCAGCGATGCCGACGCAGAGAAGTATCTGAAGATCTTCACGTTCCTCACCAAGGAGGAGATTGAGGCCCTCGTGGCCGAACATGCGCAGAATCCCGGCGCACGCCCGCTCCAGAAGCGTCTGGCCCGCGAGGTGACTGTAATGGTGCACGGTGAGGATAATTACAACGCTGCCGTCGAGGCGAGCGCCATCCTCTTCAGCAATGAGGCCCGCGAGGCACTGATGCGCCTTGACGAGGGCACGCTGCTGGATATCTTCGAGGGGGTCCCCTCGTTTGCTGTGGCCAAGGCCGATCTGGAGGCCGGAATACCGCTGCTGGAGTTTCTTGCCACAAGCACCAAGGTGTTCCCCTCGAAGGGTGAGGCCCGCAAGATGGTGCAGGGCAACGGCGTGAGCATCAATAAGGAGAAGGTGACTGACCCTAACCTTACGGTAGATGCCTCGATGCTGATCGCCGGACGCTATATCCTCGTGCAGCGCGGCAAGAAGAACTATTATCTCGTGACTGTGGAGTGATCTTTCACGCGATTCCACACCCGGGACGCATGATATATTCCACCCCATCCTATCGGTCAGTGACCGGTTATGGATGGGGTGGATGCTTTTTTTTACGGGTGGTTTATCATCGGCATTTTCGACCGTCACATACTCAATCTGCTGTATTACAAAGATATACCACTGCCGTGGATGTAGTTAACGGATTCAAAGTGGGGTTAATGCGTGTTAAAGTAGAACAATCCGGTTAAACGCTTTTGTTATTACATAGTCAAAGATAGCGTAACACGATTGATGCGGCTTACCGCTCTTCGGATTACAAACGCTAATCTGACACGGATGAATCGTTCATTCAGGAAAGGCAACTAAGTAATTCTTCGGACATCTGCCAGTTCCGGCACTCCGCTCCGGCGGAGACGCGACACTACAGAGAAGTCCGGTAATTTTGAAAAACCTAAAAAAGACTATCACGACTATGAAGAAAGTAGTTCTCGGCATCTCTATGATGCTTTCCGCACTTGGCATGACCGCCGTAGCCCAGACTTCCAACCAGAACAACGAGACCGTATGCTGTACGCAGCAGACTGTAGGCAATAACCAGCAGCAGGTGGTATGCAACGAGCAGCAGTGTGTCACTCAGGTATGCTATGGCGACTCTGCCACCGGCCGGCAGCAGGGTAAAGCCTACCGTCAGGGTGGCAAGAAGGGTCAGCGCGGCAACAGGGCGGCTCTTCAGAACGACTCGACCCGCCTGCGCAAGGGGGACCGTCAGCCCGCATTCGCAAAGGCAAAGGCCAAGAAGGGTGGCGCACGTCTGGCCCGCCTCAACAAGGCCGGCAAGCGCGATAAGATCAACAGCTCTCTTTTCAACGGCATCGAACTGAACGCCGACCAGAAGAGCAAGCTTCAGGCTCTTGACCAGAAGATGGCCACCGAGCGCAAGGCTGAGGCCAAGAAGATGAAGGAGGAGGCCCGCTCCGCATATAATAAGGGTGTGAAGGATATCCTCTCTGCCGACCAGTATGCAAAGTTCGAACTCAACCAGAAGGCCATGCAGGCCAAGAAGGCTGAGAAGCAGGAAGCCCGCAAACTGAAATCCGACGCACGCAAGCTGAAGGCCGATGCCCGCAAGGCTCAGACCACAGCCACCGGCACTACGGCAAATCAGTAAGCCTACCGGGTGCCGTCAAGGGAATAAGTAGATGAAAACTGTAGTATAGGAGAGGGATTGTATCACCCGGCGGGTGATGCAATCCCTCTCTCTTTTTTCCTATATGCCGTGCGGATCGGTGTCAGTCGGGGAATTGCACGTAGTCGGCCAGTACGGTATATGGCAATTGCAGGTAGCGCCGGCCCCGGAGGTCGCGCTTTACGTAGCGCGACAGCGCCCCGGTGGCGGCTGCATCGGGCAGACTGTCGGTGGCGGCGGGATAGAAGGCGTGCATGGTGTCCCATAACCCGCTGTATATGAAGCGGCCGAGCCCGCGCAGATTCACCTCCATTCCGGCATTCAGACGCGACCTTACCCCTTGCTGCCTCGCTATCTCGTCGGCCGGCAGGGGCTCGGCCCATGTGGATTTGTATGCTTCTCTCATGTTTCTGCTGTTTTTTGGCGCGGTTTTTGTTAAAAATACTTTATCAGCCGGATATACCGGCAGCATTCTTTGTTATATCAACAAGGGAGAAGCCGCTTTTTATCGCTCTGCATGGCTTTTTTTGTGTGCTGCAGGGATGGCGGTGATCTCCGGTAGAACGTGAAAATCAAAATTTTAAATTATAGAAATGGACAAGTTATCTTATGCATGGGGTCTGGCCATGGGTATGCAGCTCAAGGGAATGGGCGTCGAGGACCTTCAGTTTGATTCATTTAAGGATGGCGTGAAGGTGTCGTTCGACGGCGGTACTCCCGAGGTCAGCCCCGAAGAGGCTCAGAAACTGATCAATGACTATCTGGAGGATCTCCAGAACAAGGCTACTGCAGCCGCCCAGGCTGAGGCTAAGGTATTCCTCGATGAGAATGCCGCCAAGGAGGGTGTGAAGGTTACGGCTTCCGGCCTGCAGTATAAAGTGCTGAAGGAGGGTGAGGGTGCCCGCCCCGGTGCTGAGGATGAGGTGACGGTACACTACACCGGCAAGCTTCTGAACGGCACTGTGTTCGACAGCTCTGTCAACCGTGGCGAGCCGGCTACTTTCCCGCTCAACCGCGTTATCCCGGGCTGGACCGAGGGTGTGCAGCTGATGAACGAAGGGGCGAAGTATGAGTTCTTCATCCCCTCTGATCTGGCTTACGGCCCGCAGGGTATCCCCAACGTGATTCCGCCCCACTCTACCCTTATCTTCGAGGTGGAGCTCATCAAGGTCAACAAGAAAGCCGAGTAACTGACTCTCAGAATCTTATGAAGAAAATCAATATGATTGCGACAACGGCTCTGGCCGTTGCCGCAATTGTCGCACCGGCCCTTACGGCCTGCAGCGGCAATAAGGATAAGGATGCGTCGGATTCCGCCAGTGCGGAAAGCGCTGTGACGGATATGGTGGCCGCAGTGCGCGACAGTGAGGCCAATGCCGATAACGGCGATATGCCCTACGGCGCGGATTTCTTTACCAACCCCGACAATAAGGCTGTCACTACTTCGGCCGGTGCCGGAACTTATGTGGAGACTCCATCCGGACTGAAGTACGCCATCATCGAGCAGGGCACCGGTGCCTCTCCCCGCGCTACGGATGTGGTGACGGTGAATTATGCCGGCCGTCTTACTGATATGGACGGCACTGAGTTCGACAGCTCTTACCGCCGTGGCGAACCCACGAGCTTCCCGCTCAATCAGGTAATCAAGGGGTGGACCGAGGGTCTGCAGCTGATGAAGGTGGGTTCGGTATATGAGTTCTACATCCCGGCTGACCTTGCTTACGGTGAGCGTGGCGGTGGCCCGATTCCCCCGAATGCTCCGCTGCTCTTCAAGGTGCAGCTCATATCAATAGATACTCCTTCGGCTCAGGGTCCGGCTGCGGCCAATCCCTGATCGCCATGGGATTATGAAAACGTGCATCTTACCTATGACTACCTCTCTTAGATTTATGATTGCAGCCGCTGCGGCTGCAATCATCGTTATCCTCCCCTCCTGCACCGGACGCCGGGCCGACAATATGAAGCCGCTCGGAGAGACGGTGGAGGTGGTGGTCCCGGCTGCGGATGTGGCCCGGGATTCGGCTGTGGCCGCCGGCAACGCCATGGGCGATTCGGTGGCCGAGGAGCAGCCGGGTATCGCTGTGCTTTGATTTTTACACACACGGAAGCTTCCACTTTTTTTTACACAGATGAAACTCAGAAATTTGTTTTTCGCTGCCGGCGCTTCGCTGCTGATGCTTTCGGCATGCTCCGGCAATGACAAGGATAATGGCGGCATGCGCACGCTTGCCGACTACGACAATGTCACTGCCGCCGACTCGCTGCTCTATTATTTCGGGCAGCTCCGCGCCGCCGACTATTGGCAGCTTACTTATAATGACTCCACGATGGCTACCCGCGAGAGCCGCAATGAGTATCTCAAGGGTATCCGCGCCGGCATGGATGCGGCCCATGATAATGATGCCTATAATCAGGGTCTGTACGTAGGCGTGCAGATCGCGCTGAATCTCCGCGAGTTTGCGGAGGGCTATAATGTGGAGTTCAACCGTCAGATTCTGCTCAATGCGCTTGAGGACGGTTTGAAGAATGACTCTGCGGTGAATGCCGGTGAGGCCAACCAGGAGTTCCGCCAGATTCTCCAGAAACTTACCATGCAGAAGGAGGAGGCCGACCGCCGCACTGCGGTCGAGACTCTGGCCGAGGCCGCAAAGGCGGGCAAGTGGCAGAAGATTTCGGAGACGCTCTATGCCGAAGGTGCCCCCCAGGGTGTCGGTGAGGGGAATGTGCTCAAGAATGGCGATGCCGTAGGCGTTAAGGTGACGATCGGGAATACCGACGGTAAGGAGATCGACCGCCGAAATACCGACCGCATGGTCGTAGGCCAGGGTTTCCCCGGCCCTGTGACTGAGGCGCTGCACACGATGAAGGTGGGGCAGACACGCAAGTTCTACACTACGGGTCCGGAGATGTTCGGCCGTTTTGCAGAGCGTTATAATGTGAAGCCCACACAGATCATCGAGTTTACAGTCGCTGTGACCGCTCCGGCTCCGGAGAAGGCTGATGCCCGGGATTCGGCTGATGCCAATGCGGCTGCCCGCGCGGCCGCTGCCCAGGCTGCCGCAGCCGCAGCCCAGGCAGCGAAGCCGGGCCGCTGATCAGCACCCGCACATACACACTGACCATACAGATGCCCCGCACCCTCCCCCGGCTGCGGGGCATCTTTGCTGCTTCCGGCCCCTAACCTCTTACAAAGGCAGTGAGTTATTCCGCCGGAGACATCACATAAAAAGGGGTTGCCATGACACGGAATTTCGTGAAATGTGTTATATTTGCATAGTTAAACAGATAAAGCCAATGAGAAGATACCCGATAGGAATACAGACATTTGCCGATATCCGTAATGGTGGATACGTATATGTTGACAAGACTGAATATGTATGGCGTCTGCGACAGGAAGGGAAGTATTACATCCTAAGCCGTCCGCGGCGGTTTGGGAAGAGTCTGCTCCTCTCCACTCTTGAAGCATTCTATCTGGGGCGGCGTGAACTCTTTACGGGTCTGGCCATAGCCGATAAACCTTATGACTGGGCGGTACATGAAGTGCTGCATCTTGATCTTAATACCAAGGACTACACTTCAGATGACGGAGCGCTGCAGCGTATGCTTGACAGCGCATTATCCAAGTGGGAAAAGACCTATGGACTGTCTCCCAACATACCGGATACCGACCTCCGTTTCGCCGATGTAATTGAGGCAGCCTATAAAAAAAGCGGCCGTCAGATCGTAATCCTGATTGATGAGTATGACAAACCGATTGTCATGAATCTCTTCAATCCGGCGAGATTTGACTTGTTCCGTTCTACACTCAAGGCATTTTATGGTGTATTGAAAAGCTGCGACAGGTATATAAGTCTGGCCTTTCTTACTGGAGTAACTAAATTCGGGAATGTCAGTGTGTTCTCTGACCTGAATAATCTACGAGATATCAGCCTGTCTCCGGCATATAATGCAATCTGTGGAATCACGGAAACGGAACTGAGGGATAATTTTGGCAAAGATATACAATGTTTCTCCGAATCCAATAATCTCTTAGGTAGAGAAGGTGCCGAGATTTTACGCCGGAATTATGATGGATATCATTTCAGCGTACCTCTTGGAGAAGGGATCTACAATCCATTTAGCTTGCTTAATGCCTTTGCCGACCTTAGACTTGGCGATTATTGGTTCAAGACCGGCACTCCAACCCTGCTTGTAGACCTGCTTAAACGTAATGATACCGACCTCTCCATACTGAATAGTGTGGAACGCACCGAGGGTGAATTACAGCGGCTTGACCCCGCTTTTAAAGACCCCATCCCCGTAATATTCCAAAGTGGGTATCTTACAATTAAGGATTATGACATAAGCCGTAGGAGATACCGCTTAGGCTTTCCCAATGAAGAGGTAGAGAATGGCTTTTTTGAGGCATTGCTACCTGCATATGTAAGTCCTTTCATATCTGAAAGTGATGCGGATATATATAAGCTCGTCAGTGCATTGGAATCAGGCAATATCAATCGTTATATTGAGATTATGCAGTCGTTTATGGCAGATATTCCTTATTCCGGAGAAAGCGCCCGGATACCGGAACGCCGCTTTAGCGATGTAATATACATTGTCAGCCGATTGATGGGGCTTAACGTAAGAACAGAATACAGCACTGGACGCGGTCGGATTGACCTTATCGTTCATACCGAAAGATATATCTATATCATAGAGTTCAAAGTGGATTCAAGTCCGGAAGTGGCGTTGGCTCAGATTGAAGAAAAAGGGTACTGCATACCATTTCTGACTGACGGACGCACTATTGTAAAAGTAGGTGTGGAGTTTTCTACCAGGGAGCGCAATATTGTAGCGTGGCAGATATCATGAAGCAACTATGGCTACAATCCGTCAGAATCAACGGATATGCCGGATGACGGGGGCGTGACGGTTATCTTTGCGGGTATGAATCAATTCCGTAATTTAACCGATACCGTTATGAACTGCAAGCAATCCGGGAAACACCGCGTTGCGGCTGACAGTCAATCGAGGGTGGGCGATGAGGTGCGCCGCATCGTGGAGGAATACCTCTGCGGCACATGCCGCGCCGATCTCGACGCGCTCACTCCGATGCAGCGTCTGCAGGTGATGATCAAGCTCACATCCTATCTGCTCCCACATATCAAAGCCATCGATTTCAATCTTGAGCGCCCCGCCGACACCGGCACCCTCGCTTCCCTCTTCATCGGGCATCTCCCGGACCCGACTGACCGTCAGCAATCCCCCTGTGGCTAAGAATTTCTTCTCGCGACCCATCAGTAATCATTAGCAATATCCACCTTTTTTTTGCATTTTGCATTCATTATTTTTGGAATCAAGAAATTTTTAGTTAACTTTGCACTAATTCAATAACCTGCTAATCCCACTGCCTATGGCACCTCTGAAATTCCTTTAGCACAAGGAGAGTACTCCAATTCATAACAAATCATTACTCTCTGCCTGTGCAGCATCCATAACAAATCTGGGGTGCTGAATACCAAGAATCGTCTTTGCAATTTTAAGTATGTTTTTTGCCATATATTTGGTAATTAAAAAATTTATACCTAAATTTGCATTAATTCAATAACCTGCTAATCTAACTGCTTATGACTCCACTGAAATTCCTTTAGCATCAGGAGAGTATTCTAATTCATAACGAATCATTACTCTCCGCGTGGCTACCTATCCATCGCATTGGATAATTTACACTCGTACAACATCTAAACATAACAGTAACAACCAACCTATGAAACTACTAAAATTCTACATCCTGTCGGCCTTACTGACAGTGATGACATTCAGCTGCTTCGCTGAGGAGTATCTGCCGTTTCTGGAGAATGGGAAATCCTGGATTGTATGCATATGCCAAAATGGTATAGAGAATGTCTATACCTATAAACAAGTTTCAGTATTAGGGAATGTCTATATTGCCGGGCGTGAGTGCAAGCAAATAAAGGTTACTGACGTGTATCCCGTGGAAGAAGAATATTGCTATTGGGGTTTTAGAGATGCACATTTTATGTTTGAAACCCGATACGCATATGAGGAGAATGGAAAGGTCTACCGTATAGATCCTATTAATGGCAATCTCTATTTCATCTTCAGTATGCAGGAAGATTGGGACGAATACTATGATATGCATGACCAATCTGAATGGGAGTATTTATATACCGAACAGCCCGTAACCACGATTGAGAATATCGCCGGTAAAGATCGGCGATGCCTTTGGTTCCCGCATTTTCAGTATTCAGGACGTGATGCCTGCGTAATTGAAGGTATTGGTCCATGCTACGATTTTTGGCCTGAGATACATCCTATGGGGATATGTCAAACATATAGCTGTGTCCTCATTGAGTGCCGCATGAATGATGAGGTAATAATGACTGCCGAGGATTTCGCGGCTCTGAAGGCTCCGGGCACGAATGCCCTGCCGGAGATCAGCGCCGATGCTGCCCCGTCAGCTGCCGGGCACCCCTCCTTCGACCTGCAGGGACGCCCCGTCAGGAACCCCTCCCCCGGCACAATCCTGATTACTTCCGACCATCGCAAGATTCTGACCGACTGACCCCTCACGACCCTATCTTCAAGCCCCTGCCGCACCGCCTCGCAACCCTGCCGCAGGGGCTTGACCGCATAATTGCAACGGCTTACCGACACCTATATAATCCTCTCCGCATTTTCTTACCGCATTTTTAAAGAAATCAAACGTTAAAGTTGCATTTATCGAAATCTATTTGTAATTTTGCACTAAGTAAGTGTTCAAATTTAATTTATACAATACGCGAGCCTGTTTTTTAGTCGATTTCGGTACGGACGGGCTATGCGACTGAGCTACAATCCGAAAGCTGCAAAACAAGCCGCAGATTGTATAAAAGATTTCTTTGCACTTACTGTCGTTTAAATTTGAACACTTACTTATGATAACAAAAGATCAAGTTGAAAGATTCTTAGAGGATTTCAGCCTTAAAATAAAAATATTCGGCATCCGATTTCGAGATGATCGCTCCAAAAATCAAAACAGTCTCTTGGAACTTGGGATTACACCAACCCAACGTCTTGACATTATCATGCAACTCAACTGTTATGATTATTCGGAGGGTCCGATAACAGATGAATTGAATAAGCAGGGTGAAATGTGGGTATTTGGCAAAGATGTTAAAGGGAAGGAGGTCTATATCAAGATTACCCTTGGCAAACCGAACTCACATACTATTTGTATTTCATTTCATAAGGCGGAATTTCCAATGTCTTATCCTTTAAAACATGATGACTATGGGAAATAATATATTAGCGCAGGGGGAACGATTCTTTCAGGAGGAACGAACGGCTTTATTCCGCAAAGAGGAATTCGCATATGTGCATACCGGCATTATTGACGAGGATGGAGAAATGTGGACTACTACAGAACTGGATGAAGCAAATCTCAGTCAGGTGTACAATCAATACAGAGTACGGCATGGCATACCGTTTCCTGATGATATTGCAGCCCTTCGTAAACATTACGGTCTCTCAGCAGCCAAGATGTCGCAGATTCTTGGGTTCGGCATAAATCAGTACCGTATGTACGAGGAGGGAGAAGTGCCAAGCATTTCCAATGCACGCACCATCATCGCGGCACATGAGAAGAGCATATTTCTGTCATTTCTTGAGGCCACAAAAGCGGATTTGACTGAAACAGAATATATCCGCATACATAAAAAGGTGGAAAATGCAGTTGGAGACTGTATCATCACCACATCGCCGTCGGCGTACAGTGGTTACCGTTCGCTCTCAAAAGAAAAGATTGCGGCGGTTTGCCATATGATTATATCAAGAATGGGGTCCGTATTTGTCACGAAGATGAACAAATTGCTATTCTATATAGACTTCATTCACTATAAGCGGCATGGATTCGGTATCACAGGTTTGTCTTACAAGGCCTTACAGTATGGGCCGGTACCTGAAAGGTGGGGATCTGTTTATGCGGCCATCCCCGGCATTGAGATGGCTGAGTTCGTGTATCCGAGCGGACAGAGCGGCATCCGGCTTGAGATCCACAACCCAATCGACCACTTCTCTTTAGATGAGAAGGAAACTGATACGGTTAAGAGCGTCTGCCAACTGTTTGGCGACATAAGTGCCGGAGAAATCTCAGAAATCAGCCATCGTGAACATGGATGGATATCAAACCATACCGACCGCTCCGCCATCTCCTATCAGGAAGCCTTTGCCCTCCACTACACATAACCTCCTCGCGTCAAGTTCCCTCAATACCGAACCAGCATTTCTGGTAAGTAAGTATTCAAATTTAATTTATACAATATGCGAGCTTGTTTTTTAGTCGATTTCGGTGCGGAGTGAAGGAGCATAGCGGGCTATGCGACTGAACGACAAGCCGAAAGCGGCAAAAAAGAAGCCGCGGATTGTATAAAAGATTTCTTTTCACTTACTATCGTTTAAATTTGAACACTTACTTATTCCATCGTCAGCTTCTGACCGTATTCCTACACCACGACTCAAATAGCCTCTGCATGAAGAAGGTATTCATAATCACCGCATATTCTCAAGATTCGCCATAAAGGTAAATAAACCTGACAGTCGACCCACACTATCTGTGTGGGATACTGTCTATGATTGCTGAAACCGAAGTGCCGACATGAAACTTTAGTTACTTTTTATTGTTTCTTAATCAAGACGCTGCCAAAGTCTATGTTCTGTATTTTATGGACACGCAAGGCGATGTCTTCATGATAATGCGACAACTGACTTGTGGATTTTTCTTTTCTGCAGCTGATCGACAAACTGTAAACTGTATCTTATGAGATATGCGGCATTAATGTTTTTATGCTGGTTCGGTGCGGCATCTGCCATGGCGCAGACGGAAGTCGCCGATACCACGCAAGTCACCGATATTGATGAAGTGGTGGTGACTGCATCCCCGATAGTCAAGACTGCAGGTGGATACAATGTCCGTGTGGCCGGCAACAAGCTGCTTACCGGTAAGTCGTCCATACAGTTCCTAAGCTGGCTGCCGAATATCTCGCAACAGAATGGTGTGATCCTTATTAACGGCATTCAGGCAAACCGGATCACGATTGATGGCCGCAAGGTCACCGATCTTTCTGAATTACGAAGCATCCCCGCTGAAATGATGGAATCGGTGGAGGTGAAGTATACCGCCGATGCAGATATCCTGACCGACAACCCGGGAGGCACAATCGAGATACACCTTAAGAAGGCTTCTCCTAACGGATTTTATGGCAGTGTGCAGGGTGGCTGGGGTACAGCCTATAAAAGAGGTGCCGCCAATGAGAATGCGGGGGGGCGTTTTGTGCGAAGGTGGGAAATCTTAATATCTTTGAATCCCCGTCGATGTCATGGCTTGATCTGGTGGAAAAGGCATCACAATCGATAGAAACGGATGGTGTGAATGAGTATGCCGATCTAATGGAGCGCACCAAATCCCATACTTTCAGAAATAATCTCGGGCTGAATTATGAGCTTTCTCCTGCACACAGCATCGGTATCAACTGGAATGTCGGATTCTCCGGAGGCAACTTCGACAGCCGTCAGCATGGCACGTCGGATATCAATCTCTTTTCCACCTCCAAGACTTTCAATAATCTGCTTGCCTTAAATTACGCAGGCAGGATACTCCCGAATGGCGACCGTCTTTCGGTCGCGGCGGAATGGATGAGGTATAAATATACCATCAATCAGACTTTTTCCACGCCGGGATATGATAACCCGGATTGCGACTACAGTTCGGATTTCCTTAAAGGAAGTATTGACTATCAGCATTCTTTCGGCCGCCATACCTTTAATGCAGGTGGAGTATACAACGGAGCGTGGATGCACGATACCCAATCCTATGCTGTCGCCCCGCAGACCCCGGGTACAAGGGATGATGTGGACGCCACCGCGGGGATGGTGTATGCCTCGATGCAGGGGCAGTTGGGCGAACTTAAGTATTATGGAGGCCTGAACTGGCAGATCAACCGTGTCAAGGCAACGGATGCGCATACCAATACCCAGAATGCCGTCAATCCCACGGTGCAGCTGTCGCTCCCTTTCGGCAGCCGGCGCAATAATCAAGTGTCGCTGATTTACAAGCATATTCTCGACGATATACCGTATTACGCATTGTCGGAACGTCAGGTATGGAGTGATGCATATACCTACTCCATAGGCAACCGATACCTTAAGGCTCCCACCGAACATTATGTCAACCTGCTGCTAAGTCTGCTTGACCAGACCGTGAATCTTTCGGCAAGCTATAGCCGGGACATCAATACCATCTATTGGCAGACGTTTGACGACCCGCGACGACCGGGGGTGACATATTCGCGCCCGGTAAATATCGCTCCTCTCGACATATGGGCGCTCCGCGCCGAACTGACACGCACCTTCTTCGGCTGCTGGACTGTAAAAGGGATTGCCCGCATAGGTTTCAATCCCGAAAACTGCAGTCTCGGAGGGGTGGATTACAAGGGCACACGCCTGCGCCAGTATTACTCGTTATCTACCTCGCTCAATCTGCAGCACGGATGGGGCGGCTCGATCAACGCATATATCGAACCGACGTACCGCTACCTCGACCGCACGTATCACACGGTATGGCAGATGGACTGCAGCATCTATAAGACTTTTCTCAACAACCGTCTGCAGCTGATTGCCGAATTCACGCCATTGGGACGGCGCCGCCGGCTGGACCGCTACAGTGCCGGGACGTCAGTATCGAAGACCATCCTGACTCCGGTGCAGCGCGGGAGCCTGCAGGTAGTATGGTATTTCAGCGGCGGCAAACGCGATGTCAATGTCAATATGCAGCAATCCACATTGCAACTCCGCGAAATCAAGGATGATTTCTGACCCGGATGATTTCTGAGTCAACCCCCGGCTACGGCTGCCCCTTATTCCACTACGGTGATGTGGAAGCAGGGGGATTTGCGCTCGTATTTCACCATGCAGCGGCCACGGGTGTGGAGGTCGTGGAGCACTTCGCCCAGGAGGTTCTTGAGATCTTCCTGGGTGTTGCTTTCTTTGCCGTCGAGCGATTCGAAGCGGGTGTAGGTAATGTCGAAGGTGGTGCCGTACTGGTGGGTGGATTCCTGCGTGGCGTTGCGGTTGACGCGGCGCAGCCGCCTGACGGTGACGGGGGTGCGGAGCACGCTGGTCACGATTATGCGGTATTTTCCTCCTCCTCGGGCGGCAAGTGAGTCCTGGAAGGTGCGCCCGATGTCGTGAAGCAGTCGCGCCGCCTCGGGCACGAGGTAGGGATAGGAGTGCTTCAGTTCGTCGACGGCGAAGTCTTTGTTGGTCTCGATCTTTACGATCGGGCGCCGGGTATTGTAGTAGGAGGAGATGTCGGTGATCGGCTCGATCCCCAGATGCCGGGCATGGGCGAGCTGATGATGATTTGAGTCATTGAACACCTCATGAAGCCTGCCGATACGCTTCACGGGGAGTCGCCCGGGGCGCACGGCCTGCGGCTTGTCGGATATGCCGGCCGGGGCGGTATCTTCCGCCGGATCCTCGGCGGAGCCACTCTTCCCGGCTTCGGCCAAAGCCGGGGCCGGGGTGTCGGCATGAGGGTGCAGGGAGGCCGATTCCGCGGCCTCGATTGAATCCTGGAGATCGAGCTCGGAGTCGGAGAGTTCTTCTCCCCAATGGCTGCCATCTCCTTCCCAGCAGATGGTCTCCGCGTAGTTTCCGTCAACGCTGCCTCCGGCATGTCCGCATGACACGAGCATTCCGGCTCCGGCGCAAAGTCCAAAGCAATAAGTAAGTATTTTCTGTATCATCGTTGCGCTCCCGCACAGCAGGCGGGAGGTGTATGTGTATGTATTATCGGGAAGTATTATTCGGGCAATGTGAATGTCACGGCCACTGTCACAGTGGCCTCTACGGGCTGACCGTCTTTTTCGGCCGGAGTCCATGCCGGCATCCCTTTTACGAGGCGGAGTGCCTCGGCCTCGAGGTCGGGGTCGACCATGCGGGCCACTTTCACCCGGCCGACGCTGCCGTCGGCGAGGATGCGGCATTCAAGGCTGACCACCCCTTCGATTCCGTTTTCCATCGCTGTGGCGGGATACTGCATGTTGGCGGCCATATATTCCTGCATGGCGGCGTCGCCGCCGGGATATACGGGGGTGGTGTCGGCCATGGCTCCTATGGTGACTGCAATGGCCGCGATTATCGTGATAAGTATTTTTTTCATTTTATGGAAGCTTTACCATATCGGCGAGGCTACGCATGGGCGTCCTATGCCGGGGGAGTTGTGCTGCCGGACGGATGGCCTGTGGATATGGTGTGTAACAATTCGCGAAATTACCAAAAAAAAGCGAGAATGCAAATCCATTGGCTTTTGTTTTGGGTTTGTTATGATTTTTCCGGTCGCAGGGTGCCTGTTTTTAACGGTCGGCGACAAGCTCCGGGCTGCCGGTGCCCTGTGCGTCTCCGGTAGTGCGGGAGGGCTGCGCACTTCCGGCAGAGCCGGCGGGTGAGGAGGCGGTTGCGTGGTAGCGGGCACCGGTGCAGAGGAGTTCGCGGAGGAATCCGCGAAGCACGTGCATGAGGTTCACCCGGTCGCCGTTGATGATCTGCGAGGTCACTTCTTCGGCTTTTTTGTCGTTGTAGCGGGAGCCGCCGAACCGTAGGCGGGGATCATGGAACATCCCCTCGATGTTGATGCCGAATGCGAAGGGGACGGGCGATTTCTCTACGGCTATGTGGTAGTAGAGAAGGCCGTTGAAGTTGTTGACGCCGAGCATACGCAGCCGGTAGCGGTCGAAGCTGAAGTCAAACGGGTATAGCTGGAGCAGATTATCGTGTACGCAGGCCTGAACGTCGATATCTTCGATGTGAATGTCGTTGTCGGTGCGGATGAGCATCATCCTGGTGATGCGGCGTATGAAGTCGCTTTGGTGCACTTTGAGTTCGCGCCCCTGGAGATTGAGGTCGGCGCGGGCGGAGGGTATGTCGAGGTACATGGTCGGGAAGAGGTGGCAGCCGAGTGTGCCGTTGATCGACAGCAGTCCGGAGAGGTTGCGCATCTGGGGCATCATTTCGAGCAGTGAATGGAATTTGTCGAAGAAGCGCACGATGTCGATCTGTTCGAAGTGGAGGTCGGCGCCGAGGCGCATCCGCTGCAGGTCGGATGTGTCGTAGAGGAATGAGGCTTCGGCCTGACCGAAGGAGGCTCCGATGCCGAGACGGCGCACATCGAGCACACCGCGCTCTACTCCGATTTCGGCCACGATTCCGGTGAGGTCGAGGTTGGTGTAGTCGGCCTCTCCAACCCGGGCGGTAAGGGAGGCCCGGATGTTGCGCGGGATGAGCATGGCCACGGTGTCGGATGGCGATGAGGTGGGGCGTGCGCGGAGTGCCTTTTCCCCTCCGGCTCCCTCTACGTAGGCATGTGAGAGGGCGTTGATGTCGATGCGGGGGATAGTGGCGGTAAGGTCTATGAGGAGCGGGTTGTCTTCGGAGGAGGGGAGGGTAAGGAAACTGCGGAGGTTGCCGACGGTGCCGGAGAGACGCCCGGGGGTGCCGGAGAGGGTGATCTCCATGTCCCGCAGATTGAGGCGGTCGGGGTCGAGTGAGAGGTCGATGTCGGCGATATAGTCGGAGTCGGCGAAGGCTTTGCCTCCTAAGGAGCAGCGGGCGGCCTGAAGGTCGGCCCGGAAGTCGTAGCGGTTGAATATGGCGGCTACGGCGGGCGGGATGGCGGGGCGCAGCAGTGCGGGGGTATGTGCCGTGATGGACTGCAGGGTATCCGTAATATCGGGCATATCCTGACGCTTTCCGGCTATCGGGGTGATTGCCTCCGCAGGGAGCTGCGACACTGAGAGGGCGAGGCGGGGAGCGTCTATTGTATAGCTGCCGTTGCCGCCGGCTATGGCGAGGGTGCTGGCCGACACGGTGAGTCCGTCGGAGAGGAGCCGGCGCATCCCGGCGGCTGTGGCGCGTCCGGTGGCATCCTGTATGCTGAGTCCGGTGGCTGCGACGCGCATGGCGCTGTCGGCGGAGGCATACCCGACTGTGTCGGCCTGAAGCATCATGCTTACGGGGAATCCGCGCCGCAGGCTCTCGGGGGTGATGTCGGCGGCGGTGCAGGCGGTGGCCTGAAGGCGCAGCCGCCCGGTGGCGACCGTTCCCTGCGGGATGTCGGCCGACGCGCGGTTGATGTCAAGGGTCACGCTGCTGCACGGCGCGTCGAGCGAACCGGGTGATACCCCTTTTGCCGATTCCCCCATCACGGCATGTATGCCGGCGGCCCGGAGGTTTATACTGTCTGACGGGATGCTTAGGCGGAAGTCGCTGACGTCGAGTGTGCCGCGGCTGTGTATGTCAAGTACTCCGCGGCTGAGGGCCGCTGCGGAGAATTGCGACATGGTGAAGCGCAGGTCGATATCGGAGCTGAAGCGCCCGGAGGCGCGCACTCCGTGCGATACGGGGATAAGCCGCATGAGGGCTCCCACGCTCCCGGAGGCAGTGACGCCGGCCGTGATGAGTGGGTCGGCCACAAGGTGGTCGATGCGGGCCTCGACAGTGGCCCGCACTCCTGAGGTGGAGACACTGAAGGGGGGTATGGCTATATAACTGCTGTCGGGGCGCTCGCCGTCGAATATGAAACGCCCTTCCATCGGGGAGTGGCGCAGGGCATATTGGTGCAGGCGCCCGCGCCGACCGGTGCTGACGGTGTAGTCGATGTCGCCTTCGGGTATGCGGAAGTCGACCTCTACGGAGGGGAATGTGTCGCTTGCGAAACTCCATGCCGACAGCAGCCGTGCGGAGGCGCTTATGGGCATGTCGGCCTTTATCCCCTGGAGGGCGGGGAGGTATTCATGGGGGATGTAGCCGAGGAGGTTCATGAGGTTGACGGATGATATGCGGTAGTCGAATGATTCGAGGCGCGGGTCGTCGCCCATCCCCACCGACATGGAGAGGTGGCTGTGTATCTCTCCCAGGTCGATGGCGTAGTCGCTTAGCGAGAGTCCGAAGGGATCGAAGCGCAGTCGCAGGTCGCCGTCGAGGCTGAAGGGGAAGTCGCGGAGCACCTGCAGTCCGGCCGAGGAGGCGGTGAGGCGTCCGCCGATGGCGAGTTTGTAGATGTTGCGGTCGGCGCGGTTGTCGCGGTCGGGGAGTCCGGCGGTGTGGCTGAGGCGCATGGTGTCGAGGCGCACTGTGGCGTGTGAGTCGCCCGCTACGGAGAGGTAGCTGAGTTCGCCGGGGTGGCGCAGGGATACCTGACGCACCGAGAAGTATGGGACGCGGTGCAGCGTCTGCCCGGATGTGGGGAGTATGCTGAAGTTGTTGACGCTGTCGTTGAGGGCTACGAGGTTGACGCGCAGTCCGTCGAGCCGCACGTTCTGGAGCACGTAGCGGTTGAGCAGGAGGTCGATCACGTTGATGCTCCCGGCGAATCCCGAGGCGCACCCTAAGAAGTCGGCGTCGTGGGGGAGCTGACGGCGTTGCGCGGCGGGCAGACTGTCGAGTGTGCGCGAGCGCACGGTGATGGAGTCGGTGGTGATGCGCAGTCGCGGGAAACTGCTCCATAGCGTGTAGTCGGCCCCGCTTACGCTTATGTCGGCATTAAGGTAGCGGCTCCCTTCGCGGTTTATGAGTGAGGAGAGGTGGTCGGGGTTGAGGTAGAAGGTAAGGGCTGTGAGAAGTACCACGACGAGCAGCACGAGCACTCCGGCCACAATCCCTATGGCGCTCAGCAGGCGCCGCGCGAAGCTGCGCTCCCGTCGCCGCGGGGTGACAGGATCGGTAGGCTCTGCAGGTGCCGGTATTTGCTGAACGTGCTTTTTCATAGCGTGATAGGGTTTATAGCGGTGGAGTGCGCGTGGCTGTCAGTTAAACGCCACAGTGTGGCCGGGGGTTCTGTTGTCGGATTTTTTTCGTATATTTGCACTATGATTAAGTTCGCTCTGATTGATATGGATGGCGTGCTGTATGACTCGATGCCATACCATACCCTCGCCTGGCAGCAGATGATGCGGGAGAGAGGGATACATACTGACCGCGATGAGTTCTATCTTTATGAGGGGATGACGGGCAAGGCCACCATCGACCTTATCTTCATGCGCGAGCTGCATCGCCATGCCACTGATGAGGAGGCCACGGCCCTCTATCGCCGCAAGGCGGATATCTTTGTGGCTATGGGGCAGAAACGCGTCATGCCGGATGCACAGCGCATGATCGCCACTCTGATGGAGCATGGCGTGGGGAGGGTGCTGGTGACCGGCTCGGCCCAGAATTCGCTTATCAGCAGGCTGAATGAGGATTATCCGGGTGCTTTCGCCGACGACATGAGGATCACGGCTATGGATGTGACTCACGGCAAACCGGATCCTGAACCTTATCTGCGGGGTCTGGCCAAGACGGGGGTGAAGCCGGAGGAGGTGATGGTGATCGAGAATGCGCCGTTGGGGGTACGCGCCGGTAAGGGAGCCGGTCTGTTTACGGTGGCCGTCACTACGGGGCCTATACCGCGTGAGGCTTTCGAGCGCGAGGGGGCGGATCTTATCTTCCCGTCGATGGGGGCTTTTGCCGATGCGCTGCCGGAGCTGCTTGAATCGCGCCGGGAGGGGATGGAGAATGAATGTATTGCTGAAGTTTAATGCAAACACCCACACTCACATGAATACCGTATTTCCTTTGCTCTCTGAGATTGAGGGGCTTATAGATGAGGCGGCTCCTGACCGCGTGTTTATCCTTACGGATAGTAATGTGGCCCGTATCGAGGCCGGACTTATCGGGGCGCTTGCTGCGCACAGGCTTGTGGCGGATGCGCCGGTGGTGATCCCGGCCGGTGAGGAGAATAAGAATCTTGAGGAGGTGGCGCGCGCTGTGGCGCGGCTGTCGGCGGGGGGAGCCACGCGCCGCTCGCTGCTGATATGCATCGGCGGGGGGATGGTGACGGATCTCGGCGGTTTTGTGGCTGCCGTTTTTAAGCGGGGAATCCGCCATATCAATGTGTCGACCACGCTGCTTGGGGCGGTGGATGCCTCGGTGGGGGGTAAGACGGGGGTGGATTTCGAAGGATTGAAGAATGAAATCGGGGCTTTCCATATGCCGCTGGAGGTGCTGGCGGATCCGCAAAGTTTCGGTTCGCTGCCGCCGCATGAGATTCTTTCGGGGTTCGGGGAGGTGGTGAAGACGGCGCTTATCGCTTCGGAGGAGATGACGCTGCGGGTGCTTGCCATGACTCCGGTGGAGGCGGATGATGAGGCGTTAGGGGATATATGCCGTTTCTGCCGCGATGAGAAGATGCGTGTGGTGGCGGCTGACCCAACGGAGAAGGGGCTACGGAAGGTGCTGAATTTAGGGCATACTGCCGGCCACGCGATGGAGTCGCTGATGCTGGAGCGGGGCACTCCCGTGCCGCATGGATGCGCCATTGCGCACGGCGTACTTGTATCGCTGATTCTCAGCGATATGATGGAGGGGATGCCGAAGATGTGGGTGAGCCGGTATGCGGCATGGCTGCGGGCGAATTACGCTCCGCTCCCTTTTACTTGCCGTGATTATGAACGGCTCTGGCAACTCGCGCTGCATGATAAGAAGAATTCGGGGGCGACGGATTCGCTGAATTTCGTTCTGCTCCATGCGCCTGGTCAACCGCTCTACGACCGCCCGGTGACGCGCCCGGATCTGGAAGCGGCGCTCGACCTGTACCAGGAACTTCAGGGTCGCTGATCGGTAAACAGCGACCAGCCGGGAGCGACACGGTATGCCTCTTCTGATCCGGGAGGGACCCGGAGGGTGCAGCGCCGGTAGGCGGCGGCATCGTCAGGCTCGAAGAGGGTGCTGCCGCATTCGAATGTTGGGGGCTCGGCCGAGCGGGCTTCTATGAGGGTGAGCTGCGGGCAGTCGGCCACTATGAGTTCGCCAAGTTCGTTGCTTACGGCAGGGAGTACGAGGTGCCGCAGACTGCGGCACCCTTCGAAGGCGTAGCTCTCCAATTGGCGCAGTGTGGCGGGGAGCAGGGCCTCCCCTATCCGGCGGCATCCGCTGAAGGCGTTGTTGCCGATGGTGGTGAGTGTGGAGGGGAAGCTTACTGCGGCAAGGTTTTCGCATCCGGCAAACGACATGGCGCCTATCTTGGCAAGGCGCTGAGGGAGACGCACTTCCGCGAGTGCTACACAGCGCAGACACAGTTCGCGCTCCACTTCGCGCACCCCTTCGGGGAGAGCGAGCTGCCGCAGGCGGCGGCATTCGCGGAATGCCCCCTCCCCTATCCCGGTCAGCCCTGCCGGGAGGGTGATTTCTTCAAGGGCGGTGCATTCGGCGAAGGCGTATTGGCCGATACGGGTGCAGCGGCTCCCGCTCTCGAATTCCACCCGGCGGAGTGTGGGACATCCGGCGAAGCAGTAGTCGGGGATTTCGGTCACGTAGGCGGGTATTGTCAGCAGTGTGTCGCCGGGCTCATACCCTAATTTTTCGGCCACCCCTGCGGGGCGCAGCGGGATACCGGAGATGTCGCCGGCCATGACGGGAGCGGCTGCGGCGGCAACTGTGAGGAGGAGTAGAAGATAGATGGTGCGGAGTCTCATCTGTCGGCACGTGTGGCGGCATCGGAGCCGGGGATTAGCGGATGGTTGAGCGTCACGGGGTAGATTTTGGTGACATCGGCAGTGTCGGCCTTGGTGATGATGATGCGGCTCTCGCCGCGCCAGGGCACGGAGGCGTGATAACGCGCCAGTTCGACACGCGCCGGGAGGTTGGCGAGCTGCAGCCGGCGCAGTGTGGCGGCCACATGGTCGTCTTTGGTGCTGAATATGATGTCGCCTTCGTAGGGCTTTATTGTGTCGGCTATCGATTTATAGGGTATGATGACCCCTTCGAATGTCTTGAATATGTCGCCACGGCGGGCGATTGTCTCTACGTAACCGTACTGTATCTCCATTGTGGAATAAGGAGTTATATAGCGCACATAGAGGGCGAACACGCCTCCGGCCACGAGAGCGCCGGCTATTAGCCAGAGCCAGTAGCGCCAGTTGCGCGAGGCGGGACGAAGATGTTCCCATTCGTCGTCGATATCGTAATATTTCGGATCTTCGGGCGATGGTGCGGGCACCTTCACCGGTTTCGGTGCTTCCGGCTGATACGGGGTGTCGAAGTAATCGTCGTCTTCAGTATCTTCGGCCTTTCGTCTGAATATCATATTTCGGGGTATTTAAGTATCAGTAAGCGTCATTTCATTTACTTAACACTTAGCTGCATGGTCTTGTTTCATTTGTTTTGGAAAACAAAGTTACTCAAAATCCGCCTATAATCCAAACACCTTAACCTATTCCCGCCGATAAGCAGCACCTCTAACCACCAATGCACCGACAACTGCGAGAGTCGTCGGTGGCATTATTTACTTTTCTCATTTTATTGAACTTTATATGAGTCAGATTCCCAAATATTTCATTAACTTTGTGTTCAAATTAAAGAAATCTCGCATGGCAGAAAATATTAATCGCATAAAAGTCGTTCTCTGCGAAAAGAATGTGAAAGCAAAATGGCTGGCAGAGCAGTTGAAGGTGAATCCCACTACTGTCTCCAAATGGTGTACCAACACCTCGCAGCCGGATCTATACACTCTGCGGTCAATAGCTTCATTATTAGGAGTTGATGTTCGGAGATTACTTAATTCGACAGAAGATATGTCTATTGTAGCTGAACCAATAATTATCTATGGCGTAAAAAATGGCTGAGTTAATTCCACATAACATATTAGATGAAGTTGTAAAAAACACCAACGCTTTCATAGCGAGTGTCCCCAAATCGCAACGGAAGAAATTTGGCCAGTTTTTTACAACTGCAAAGACGGCTATGTATATGGCTGCCTTGTTCTGTATTGACCTTGATAAAGAGGAATTGTCTCTTTTGGATGCTGGAGCCGGAACGGGTATATTATCAGCAGCTCTCATAGATCGAATATATCAGTCGGGATATACTGGTAAGGTAAATCTTACTTGCTATGAAACTGATAGTGTGGTATTTCCAGTTTTAGAGCAAAATCTTAAGATTGCAAAAGAGAAGTATGGTATAAACTATAGTATAACGACGGAGAATTACATTACCAGTCAATATTTTGGCATAGGGACGCTGCTTGATGAAGATAGTAGCAAGTACGATTATATAATAGGGAATCCTCCGTATCTCAAAATTTCAAAGGATGCTCCAGAGGCTTTATCAATGCCATTGGTGTGTCATGGTGCGCCCAATCTTTATTTTCTATTCTGGGCTATGGGCGTTTATAATCTCAAAACAGATCAAGAACTGGTATATATTATTCCCCGCTCATGGACATCCGGAGCTTACTTTAAGAAATTCAGAGAATATCTTTTTGATAATGCCGTAATCACCGACATCCACTTATTTGAAAGCAGAGATAAAGTATTTGGAGGTGAATCTGTCCTCCAAGAAACCATTATTGTAAAGGTAAAAAAGACAAGGACTGAACCAGAGACGATAAATATCACTACATCTTCTGACTCAGAATTTAGTGATATTAGGAAGTTTGAGGCTCCGTATCATACAGTAGTACCGAAAAATCATTATGTCTATCTCATAACGGATGAAAAAGATGCCAATGTGATAGAACGGATTAATAATCTGCCTCAAACGCTTCCGGATATTAAACTAAAAATGCAGACTGGAATCATTGTAGACTTTAGGACACGGGAGGTCTTACGTGATAATATGGAAGAGGGTGCTTTCCCATTACTATATGCTCAGCATATCAAGGATGGTCATGTAGTATGGCCTTTAGGAAAAGAAGGTGAAGTCATCCAGACAGATCATCCCGCCTATCTTCAGGAGAACAGCGATTTCCTTATAGTAAAGCGTTTTACATCTAAAGAGGAAAAACGAAGGCTCCAATGTGGGATATATTTAAAGCAAAGATATAGCCAGTTCAAATATATTAGCACACAGAATAAAGTTAACTTCGTAAAATGCGACTCGCCTTGCATTACTTACGGGCTTTATGTGCTTCTAAATTCTTCTCTTTATGATGCTTACTATCGCATCCTGAATGGTTCTACACAGGTGAACTCAACTGAAATCAATCAGATTCCGATTCCATCAAGAGATGTAATTGAAAAAATGGGACGAGAGTTGATGCACCATGAACTGACTGTAGTCAACTGTGATAAAATCGTTGATCGATGGATAAATTAGAAACTGCTAAAACATTGCTGACGCAGATTGGAATGCCTGCCAAACAGCAAAGCATGATATGCGTGTTCACTCTTTTGGCAATGGCTAATGTCAGGAAAGATACACCCTGGAGCGAAGCTACGAATGAGTGGATTCGCATTCACGACATTATAGCGTTTACATCGGATTGTTATGACGTTGTGTACGCGGAAAATTCCAGAGAGACGTTCCGTAAGCAAGCTCTACATCCTTTTCGCACCGCAGCTCTCATTGAAGACAATGGATTGGCTACCAATAGTCCGAACTATCGCTATCGTCTGACTAATGAATTCCTTAAGGTTGTTCAAGAACAGACCGATGATGATTCAATTGCCTCGGAGCCGGGCATGGCACTTCAGATGTTCATGTCTAACCACGAATCATTATCGGAAATTTATGCTTCAAAGAAACGGATGCAAAAGATGCCTGTGAGAATAAATCAACAGGAATTTACATTCAGTCCCGGCAAGCATAATGAACTTCAGAAAGCCATAATCGAAGAATTTGCACCTCGGTTTGCTCCAAATTCCGAATGCTTATATGTAGGAGATACAATACAGAAGGACTTGGTGAAGAATGTCGAAAAGCTATCTGAATTAGGTTTTGAGATAACGCTTCACGACAAAATGCCCGATGTCGTATTATATCGGGAGGATAAGGACTGGATTTATTTTATTGAATCCATTACTTCTGTTGGGCCTATGGATCCGAAACGAATAGTTGAAATAGAAGCTATGACAAAAAATGCCACCGCTGGTAAAATTTTCATTTCAGCCTTTCTTGACTTTTCAACATTCAAGAAATTTTCGGATCAGTTGGCATGGGAAACAGAGGTGTGGATTGCTGATATGCCAGACCACATGATACATCTAAACGGAGACAAATTTTTAGGACCCAGATAAATTATTCCATACGTAAGATTGCGTTCGGACACCCCTATTTTATGTAATTTATTGCGTTCCAATACCCCGTTTATGTAATTTATTGCGTTCGGACACCCCTATTTTATGTAATTTATTGCGTTCGGGCACCCCAGTTTTATGTAATTTATTGCGTTCGAGCACCCCTGTTTTATGTAATTTATTGCGTT
>CAMWRH010000039.1 GCA_947176605.1 uncultured Porphyromonadaceae bacterium | reverse complement strand
TTATTGCTATTCAGCGAAATCAATTTATGTAAATTAACGTTAATTTATGTATACGCGCAAAATCCATTTCCCCTCCCCTACCCCGGTATCGGACGACAGGAGGGTAAGAAACGGCGTTTTGCCACAAAATTTTCCTGTATGCCCCCTTCACAGGGGGCTGTCAGAAACAAAAGACACCCCGCGCAATGCAGGGTGTCATACGGTTCAGAACGAGAACGAGGCTACGAATCCGGTCGAAGTCTCCGTCGCGGCGGGGGCCACGGCCAGTTCATGGCGCCGCGCCCAGGGGGTGGTGAATATATATGCGCTTGCCGCACCGATGGCGGCTCCCGCCACACAGTCCCACCAGAAATGCTTCTTCGCCACCACACGCCCCACGGCTGTATATGTGGCGATCGCGTAGGCAGGAGCGCCGAACTTCCATCCATAGCGTCGCTGCAGGAAAGCGGCTGTGCCGAAGGCAGTGGCACTGTGCATCGACGGGAAGGAAGAATAATTCGACCCGTCGGGGCGCTTCTCACGCACCGAAAGTTTCAGAATATACACAGCCGAGGCACCGGCCACGGCAGTATATATCCCCTGCCGCAACCCCTCCCAGTCGCGTGCTATCAGCACACCGGCCAAAGTGGCCACCGGGAGAGCCAGGGCAGTGACATCGGTAGTGGTGCCCACCACCCGCTGCGCATGTGTGCGCTCCAGAGTCATCGACGGCATCGGCACAGGGGCATATACATCCTGAGCCTCCGCCCGCTCCGGCGCCTGCAGCAATGATATGATTACGATCAGCAATACGGTTATGCGATTCATAGGCAAGATTAAGTTGACTTCCCGCCGGAATCAGCGGGTAAGTCAGACAGTGAAGTAGTGGATAAATTTCGGAAGAAAGATCATCAATCCTACCGCCACGGCGGCAAAAACGAAAATCAGCACCGCCCCCGCCGCCACATCCTTGGCCCGCTTGATCAGCGGGTCGTAGCCGGGCGACACCTTGTCGGCCAGCGCCTCGATCGCGGTATTGAAGGCTTCGGCCATCAGCACGCCGCCGATGCAGAGCGCCACCACACACCATTCAGTCACCGAGATGTGCAGCCAGAATCCGGCAGCCACCACCAGCACCATCACCACGGCATGAATGCAGGCATTCGGCTGCGAGAAGAGTTGGCGTATCCCCGCAAATGCATATCCGAAGGAGCGCAGGCGCTTTGACAGTTTCCAGTCTTCCTTGTTCATATTAACATTATTTTACGTCAGATAGTTCGCGGCATCCCCCGCGTACAGGGGAAGTGAATCAGTAATCATAGAGCAGTTCATAATCATCCACCCACAGGCAGGCGCCCGTGCCTCCGGTAAAGAAATCGCCATACTTCGAGGCGGCCGAAGTGATCTGGATGAAGCGCGGCACACGCGAAGTGCTGCGGTACTGTAACTCGATCTCAAACTCCTGCCATCCGGTGTCATGCCCCACGATCAGTTCGCCATAAGCGATTACTTCAGGAGAAGCCGGATTAAACAGCTGGCGGTTTTTCGGATTCGTGCGTATTTCATACGGTGCGGGCCAGTCGGTAAGCGCCACATATATATGGCACGAGTCCGGACGGTCCTTCAGATAGGCATACTCCGTGGAAGTATAATCAATCGGCGCCGTCTTATACTTCATGTAACCGCGCAGACGCACAGGGCGCGTAGTCCATTCGCGACCGAAATCAAGGATACCGTTGGTGCCGTCGACACGCTGGAACTTACCGGTATAGATTGACCCGGCAGCCAGTTTGCCGATACCGAACAGACCGACAAAGCGCGTCTCGAGCTGAGCGCTCTGCCCCGGAATGCCGGGAGGGGTATCCTCCGACGGCTGCACATTGCTTTCGCCGAGCGTAGCCGCGCCGGTATTGCCCGTATCCCAGAACTGCACACCCCCTTCGGCCCATGGGCACCACACCTTACCGTCGAGCCACCACTCATCAAAGCTTCCGTCCGGCAGCACCGGAGTAGATCCGGTAGTCACCGTCACCTCATTACCGAGGTCATCGCCCGACACGGCGCGCACCACATACTCCGTAAGCGGCTCCAGATGCGGGATGCATACCGAGAAAGCCCCCTGCCCGGCGGGTTGCGACACATCGGCCTGCGGCACATCGATCCACTCTTCAGAATCAGCCCGACGGTACTGGAACGTATTGCTCACATCCGCCGGACCCGCACCATAAGCCCACAGCACCTGCGACCAGGCGTCGACCGCCGTGGTCTGCACCACCAGAGCCGACTTCTCGGCATATATGCCCCACGTATCGGTGCGTCCCCAGCAGGTGACATCGACCATAAGCGGTTCCGAAAGATTGATCGGCCCGGGCTGCAGATTGGGCGACATCGTAGTGATACCTGCCGGACCGAGCTTGACAGAGGTCAGTTCGAGACGGGCAAGGTCAGCCGTCTCCGGCACACGCACCAGCACGCGGTGGCCTACGGCATCGATCACCGTCTCACCGATCTGCCCTGCCACCGTGAGATACCGCTCGATATTCTGCTCCGCCGTCAGCACCCAGGGATAATCCTGATAGCGCGACAGACGCACCACCATCGGCTTCGACATATCATACATCCCCTCTTTCAGGTCAGGATCCGCCGTAGCACCCGGAGTGATCTCAAACTCGGCGAACGACACATTAAGTATGTCGACCGTCTCGTCGAGATACACCGTAGCCGTATAATTTACCGAATCTATCAGAGCCGGCTTACTCTCACCCTCGGCCGAGATGGCCAGGATCAGCTGCGGTATACGCGGATACGGCAGATCATTCTCAATGCACCCGCCTGCCGACACCATCGCCAGCGCACCGGCGCCGGCAAGCGCCGTGCCCGCGACCGACTTCCAGAAATTACCAATACCTTTTGCCATATCAGAGATGAATACCGAGGCCGAAAGCCAGATTAAAGAGGTTAATACGGAAATTCGCGCCGGAAGTGAACCGGTTGCCCACCGGCTCCCCATCCACCTGCTGATTCTCATTACGCAGATAGAAGCCGAACACACCAAACGACAGATTGAACGACACATTCTCCATGATAAACACGCACACGCCCGGCGAGAACGTAAGCTTCGCCTCCATATTGGTGGTATGCGTGCGCTTCATCACCCCGGCGAAAGGGCGGTCGAAATCACTGTTGCCCGAGGCAAACGACAGTTCGGCCTCATTATACACGCCAAACCGCCCCCTCCGGCTCAGACCCATATACTGCTGCACCATCACCGCCGCCGAATACGACTCGGCGCGATACCCTATGTCGTGCAGATTGAAATTCATATCCTCATCAATATCCACCTTAAACGAATCTATCCCCCCCGAACTGCGGGTATACCCCATCCGCACGCCCAGCGCAAGGTTATTGCGCAGGAAATAGCTCAGATAAGGCTTTATATTGAAGGTATGCGCATTCACATCGACATCACCCACGAGATTGAGCAACTGCATGTCGGTGGTAGAGAACTCCCCGTACGACACCGTCAGACCGGCCTTCCACGTACCCTTCGGGATAAAGAGGAAATTGAAGAGGCCACGGTCGTAGCGCCCGAGATTGCGCGAGCGCAGCACCATCGGGATCGTGTCGCCGCGCCACACCACCTTCTCATCCAGATCCAGACGCAACGGATCATCCACCACACGCGAATGCCCCTTAAGCAGCGTCTCCACATCAGCGGCCATCGAATCCGGAATCCACACCATCCTTCCACTCTCCCCGGCGGGGTGCGCCGCATCCTGCGACTGCGCCACAGCGCCCGAAGCCGGAGCCACAGCCGCCAGAATCAGAAAAAATACAGCAATCAACTTATTCATAGATACAGCACAGCTCCAAACGAGATAGAAAACAGATTGATACGGAAATTGGCCATCTTCGAGTTACGCCGGGCCACATAGATCTGATCGGTCACCATCTTGGTCGACGTATACGAGAAACCCAACACACCCACATTGACCTCCATGGCCGAATAATTGTTGAGAAACACGCACAGACCCGGCGTCAGACCGATGCCGAGGTTGAAATCGCGCTCATAGGTGCCGGTAAGTTCAGTAGACGTGCCCTGCATGAGCTTCGCCTGTCCGCCGCCGAGCGAGAACTGCAACTCATTAAAGAAACCGAACCGCCGCGACCTGCCGATAGAGAAATAATTGCGGTAGAGCCCCGAAAACGTGTACGAATGGCTCAGACGGTAGAGATGGTCAATCTCATAATCCGTCTCCGAATCGAGCACCACATCGGCACTTTCCAGCTTCGTCAGCCCTCGAGAATAAGAGAACCGTCCGCCGGCTGCCGCATCATCCTTAAAAGCATACATCAGCATCGGCGACACCTTAAACTGATAAGTATCACCCGTGATACCCTCGAAAATGAGGAACTGATACTTATTCTGCGCCGACTGCTGATAGCTGACCGAGAGCCCCGTGATCCACTGCCCCTTCGGCACAAAGACCACCGACTCTATTTCCCGCTCAAACGACTCCTGCGCAGCAGCCCCCGACGGGAGCGCCAACGCACCGGCCGCCGCAGCGGCACCCATCGCCAGCCGCAGATTAGACAAGATACCCATATACAAGCGTCACAAATATAGATTAGTCATCGCAAAGCGGCTCCTGACGAGTCACTCCCGAAATAGAATGCAAAATTAGCCAAAAAACGGCAAACTGCCGATTAAAGATTAAAAAAACGGGGGAGCGACAGTCACACAGGCGTCACTCCCCCATACTTATCAGCAGCCGGCCCGGCCGGATTCCTCCGCCCGGACCTTGGAATCATTCATATACAAGCTCGAAATCATCGAGATACATCACACTTGATGACGAACCGCAATAGAAATCACCGAATTTCGATGCCGAGGCCACAATCACGAGATAACGCGGCTTCTGCGTCTTGGCGATGTCATGATACTCAAACGGTATCTCCACCGTAGCCAGACCTCCGTCAGGACCGAAAGCGGCATCCCAGGTCACCTGACCGTAAGCCACCACCTTATCGTAATCCTCGGCAGCGTTGCCGTCCTCATTAAGTTTCGAGGCGGGGAAAAGCTTACGGTTGGATTCCTTGGTGCGGATCTCGATCGGAGCCGTGGTAAGGGCCACATAGATCTGACCGTGGTCATTGCCGCCGGAGGTGATATCCACATACTTCCCATTGCCCGACTTGATCGTCACACTTCCGCCCGGACGGTAATTGGCCTTCACGCGTACCTTCGCGGGGTGCGAACCGTCATACTCCCGGCCGAGAGAAAGCACACCGTCGGTGCCGTCAGTCTTCACATACGAACCGGAGAACATATTGCCGGCCGCAATGATACCCAGAGCCGCTGTAGATGCCAGACGGGCCGAATACTGACCCGAGCCCACCATATCCGAGCTCTTATCCAGCACGACCTTACTTGCCGTAGCCGCTCCCTCATTACCGGAATCCCAGAAATTTGTATCGCGGGAAGTGCCCGGGAATATCACGGTTCTTGAGCCGAGCAATGTGCTTGCCGTATAAGTGCCCCACTCCTCAAGCGAGGCATTGGGTATCACATACTCGCTCTCGGTAGAGAAATACTTCGACTCGGAAACGAATCCTTCGGCCACAGCCTGATACTCATAGCGTGTCGAGGGCTTAAGGCCGGTAAGCGTCACACTGTATTTGGCCGATGCACGCGTGGCCGTAAGCGGAGCCGTAAGCCATGCCGAAGTGCCCTCCTCGCGGTAGCGCACACCCGGATTTACAGCCGACTCATCGGTAAGCGATGCCGTCAGCGTCACCGAGCGCGAACCCACAGCCATCAGATTATTCGGATCGACGGCATCATCCACAATCACCGGATCATCATAGACGATTGCATCCTCACCTACGGCGATGCGCAGATCGCGCGTAGTGGTCTTGCCGGAGCCATCGGTGGCCGTAAGGCGGATGATATACTCATTGGCACGCTCAGGCAGATTATTGAGATACTGCTGCGAGAACGTGATATAGGAGAGCTGACGCATAATTCCGTCGTAGCCGGTGACGGGGGTCACCGTCTTATCCCACGTGATGCCGGCGTTATTAAGCGTGGCCTTCACCTGATCGGTGCAGGTCTTCAGATCGATCTGCTGCGCCGGGAGATTCAGGCTCGCCATATCGAGGCACTGCATCGTGAATGAGCGGATTTCGTTGAAGGCGATCACCTTCACCACCTTGTCGCCCTCAAACTGACCCGGATTCCCCACGATCTGCTTCTCGATGTCGAAATCCACGCCATCGATGGCCGGGGCGGCGAAGATCGCCACAGTCTCACTCACCAGATTCTCACGCTCATCGATAGTGATCGTGATATAGCCGCCACCTTCCGGATCGGGATTCTCGGGATCATACGACACGCCGAGCACATACTCATGAGCCGACTTCACATCCGTGATGATCTTCTCCTTCACAAACGGGTCGCCGGCGATATTGGAGCCCTTCACAGTCACCTTCAGCGACGACTCACGCACACCGTCGGCCCCGAAAGGCATCATGAAATACCCCTTGGCATCCTTATAATTGTCGGCATCGAAAGTAAGCGAACCGGTAGAGTTCTCCACCGTCACCGAGAAGTCATTGATCAGCGAGCCGTCGATAGTGGCCGCATCGATCGAGGCCACCACATTCATGATGCCGCAAGTGAGCTTCACCTCATTCAGACCGGCCGACACATCAAACGGCTGATACCCGCGATAGAACTTCGAGTCAAACGAAGCCGGCACCGAGTCGCCCGTCCAGGCCTCTGCCACATAATGCCCCTGCGCGAGAGTCTCGCGTTCCGGGAGATTCGACAGACCCACATACTTACGCATCAACCCCTTCGAACCGGAGATATATACCACACACTGATCGGCGAGTTCCTGCTCGTTGAGCTGAGCGCGGGTGACATCGGAATCAATCACCAGCCTCATCGAGAGTTCACCCTCACCCTGCGGGCCGAACGGCTCCTCCAGAGCGCACGACTGCAGCGCGGCCACCGCCACGAGCGCCGAGGCTCCGAGAGATATGGATTTGATATATGATTTCATTTCAATTCAATTTAAAAGGATTAGGGCATTACTACTCTCAGACTCTTCACGGTAGTGCCGTTGGCATCTGATACCGTAATCTTGAACTCATGCTCATGAGGGCCAAATATGCCGAGCATCATCTGGAAGCCCGAGATATCGAAATCGGCCGACGTCTTACCCCCCTGATTGACGGGGAATCCGAGATTCTGAAGGGCAGCCGCGGAGGACTCGGGAGTATTGATCAGGTCGAGATGCGAGGTGAGACCTATACCTTCAAGTTCGTCGTTTGTAAGATCGTCGGAGATGATGTCGACCGTAAACTCAGTGAATCCCCCTGCAGCCGAAGAGGCTACATTGAATGCGCAATAGAGATTGCTGTCAAACAGATTGAGGGCATCGAAATCGATCGCAGTCATACCATCTTTCTCCAGAGGTGTCACCGTCGGACCTGCACCTGGCTGATCCGGCTGGTCGGGCTGATCCGGCTGGTCGGGAGTGTCGGGCTGATCGGGAGTGTCATTACCACCCTGCACGGGGCGCATGTCGTCTTCCACCGGTTCGTCGGTCTCACCGTCCACAGTCACATTCATATCCACCTGCTCCACCGAGGCATCGATGGTGACACCGGCATTGATGTCGCCCGGATCTTCCTGATCGATGGTATGCAGACGGAACGTGATGCGGTAATGGTTGCCCGGCGCCACATTATCGTAGGCCTTTGTCTCCACTACACGCTGTCCGTCGACAGTGCCAGTAAAGGTAGCCGTAAGGGTCTGCGAATTGTCGACATACTTGAAATATGCCGAGCGGTCTTCGCCGGCGGCGAAGCTCATCGTGCCCGACTCGCCCACATTCACATCCACCTTCGCATCCGCCCCCATAGCATTCACCAGCGACGGACCGTAGACGATAGTCACACGGATATTCGAAAGTTTCGCCACAATCGGATCCACCTCATCCGTGATTTCATTCTCCTCGATATGGAAAGTGGACTCACCGAAATAATAGGGTTCATCCCAGGCGGCCACATTATTGTCGCCATGGTGAGCCGACACCACATAATTACCCACCGGGAGGGTGATCACCTCCGGCATATCCGCATACTTATACTCAGCCGAGGGGGTGCGGGCCCCCTCGCGGGTGATTACCACGCGGAAGTCATCTGTAGAGGGTACGGCAGCGCGTGTAGCGGCCTCATACCCTTCGGCATTGGTCAGCGACGGAGCCAGACAGCTCGTCATCAGCATACCCACCGGACCGTCGGTCTGCTGACCGCCAAATGGGTCTTCCTTCGAACAGGCCCCCAACAGCGAAGCCAATGCCAGAGAAAAGAATACACCTTTATATAGTTTCATGATTCAATCGCTCGATTAGTAGTTAAGTCTTACACGTTTCAGTCGCAGCTGCGAACCTACGCACAGCGACTTGTACTGGTTGGCCGGAATGGTCTGACCGCTCAGGCCTGTACTATTCGTGACATCCTGAATATCACTCGGCACAGGCACCTCAATCACCTCTTTCGATGACTTGAAAGACAGACGGATTGCCGACGCCTTGCGTCCGAAGGGATACGCGGGCAGGTTGATTGTCATTGAAGTAGAGGATGCCGCAGCGATATCAGCCTTTGTTTCAGAAATCACACTTCCCGAAGCATCTACCACAGCCACCGACACCTCGCCTACCTCTCCAGATACAGGAGAATACTCATAATCAAATGTAAGAGAAGTGGGACGCGAAGTGAACTCAATACCGTTGGTGCGAGACTCGGTTCCGGTAAACGCATACGTACCGAGGAACAGCTCACCCGAAGCCTTTCCGGAGAAAGATACCGGCTTATTGCGACTGTATTTAGCACGAACAGAGAGTCCGTGATTGTCCAGCTCAGGAGAAATACCGGCATGGTCATAAGCCACAGTGCGGATCAGCACATCAGTGCCATCCATAATTGTAGAAGGCACACAAAACCATGTATTCCGGTTAGAGGCATTCTCATAGCAGGTAAGGGGATTGAGCGTAGCCCACCCTGTCGGAGTATCTACCAGAATCGAACTCTTATTCTGCATTGTAGTAGTCCCATATTTATACTGTCCGCCCGCATTGACATTGGTCCAGTTGATTGTGCGCTCTGTCTCGGTGAAGGCACTGTTGGGTATCTGCGTAGCGGCCTCGGTATGGATTACGAAAGTATTCTCGGCAGGGATTTCGCTTCCCTTCTGAGTCAGCGCGTATGCGATAGTATAATCATTGTCCGACACAAGGTCAATCAATGTGAGTATACCCTTCTCGGCATCAACCTTGACGCGCTCGGTCGTCACCTGCTGGCCATTGCGGTACAGCTTCAGCCCATTGGCGATAGTGGCCGTCTGCGACGGGTCGACTGCGTTGATGCGGAACTGCGCGTAAGTGGCATAGGGGTCGGCCTCGAGAGTGAATTCGGGTTCCACGACATCGATGGTGAAGTCATCGCCCCACTGCGCGCCGTTGAAGAGCACCTTCATCGGCAGCGGCGATGTCTCCGCATCACATACACGGATATGGAAGAGATAGGTCTTCTCCTCGAATGCGCGGGTGCGTGTGGACTCCTCGACCGATACGATCTCGCAATCCTTGTAGACACCCGTGCGGCATTTGTTCTGGAACGAGATGTTGGTAGCCGGATTGATACCGTTGTAGCTTACCGATACCGTAGCGTCGACGGTGCGCTCCTGAGTCACGGCAGTGCCCGGATACGAATAGATGGCCGAGCCGGAAAGCACGTTAAGCACTATCGGACGCGTAGAGAGGGCCAGAGTCACCGGTTCGCTCACACGGTTGAGCTTATCAGTGACGCGCAGCGACACCTGATAGGTGCCCGCCGGGAGATGACGCGAAAGCGAAGTCACATCCACCACAGCCATCTCAGCCGGATTCTTAAAGATACCGGCCACCTTGATCTCAGCCTGCTCGATCTGCGACTGCAGGGCTTCGGAGGCTCCCACGAGTTCCACCTCCTTGCCGAAGGGGAGCGCATGGTCGCCGGCGATGGTAAGCACAGCCGACTGGATGCCGCTCTTACAGATGGCCTTGAACTTCAGCGGAGTCTCAGACATATTGCCCGAAAGCACCTCCACCGTAGCGCCATCCTCGAAACCCTCCGCAGAGAGCACCGGACCCTCCGACGTGAAGAGCTCATCGGTAAGCGAGATTGTCACATTCTCCTGGGTCAGCGAATCATCGAAAATCACCGACACGGCAGAATTGCCCGAGGCATCGGCATTGACATCGAAAGTGACGTGGTAATGATGTGCCGCCGCAGCCGGGAAACTTGCCGCACGCACGCGGGCATCCTTACCGCTGGGATTGATCATCATCAGCTCCAGAATCACCTCACCCGGGGCCATATAGGCGGCGCGGCTCTCCGAACTTGAGAACACCACACTTGCCTCACCCTCCGTATGGGCCGTGACGGAATAATCAAGGAAATACTCCTTGAAAGCATCAGTGTAGTCCACGCTAAGCATCGTGTTGGCCAGACGCGCCGTGACATCCACCTGCGTCTCACGCCCCTCAAACACATTGACCGTGGCCTCACCCTGGAAGCAGGGCTTGTCGAAACCGCACTCCGACATCGAGCCGTAGCTTGCGGTAAGCGTATATATACCCACGTCGAAGCTACCCTCGGCGTTGAAATCCTCAAGAGTAGGCCAGGTCAGCACCTGGTCGGTATCCATATTGCGCAGCGAGATAGCGAAATCCGCCGCATCGGGAGCCACAAGCTCCGGCACGCCCGAACGCACCACCGGGATGGCATCCTTCACGTCGGCCGAGGCCGACAGCGTCAGGTCGATGCCCCCCTTGCCCCGCTGATTGGCCCATGGGTTATCCTCGGAGCAGGCTCCGAGTCCCAGCGCTACGAGCGAAAGCAGGATTGCTTGGTTACTGATTTTCATAACTTATTATGATGTTGGTTACAATTCAAAAGTATCCCGGAGGCGTAAAAACCCTTATGGCCGGGAGATATCGTATAGCGGAGAGATTGCGGAGAGTAAGCGATGGCAGAGAAACGGTCGGAAGAAGATACAGTCTCTCAAATTACGGGTGCAAAGTTAAAAATGTTTTTTCAAGCCCACAAAAATATTGGCGAAATTGCCCATAATTGGGCACATTTCGCCAATAAATTAGAGTTTTTAAGGGACTTTTTCGTTAAATTATCCGAATTTGACATATTTTGCCGTTTTCGGATGCCAAATACGCCACTTCCATCTTTTGCCTCCTCAGCGGCGCCGCCGGAAGAAACCCTGTATCAGCGCAAGGGCCTCGTCGGCCAGAAGGCCGGACATAACTTCAGTGCGCGGATGCAGCGCCCGGTCGGGGTCGGCAAAGGCCGCACGGTAGCCGCGTTTCGGATCGGAAGCGCCATATACCACACGCCCTATCTGCGCCCAGCGCAGAGCGGCGGCACACATCGGGCATGGCTCCAGAGTGACATAAAGGGTGCAGTCGGTGAGATACTTCCCGTTAAGATGGTCGGCGGCGGCGGTGATGGCCTGCATCTCGGCATGGGCCGTCACATCGCGCAGACGCTCCGTGAGATTATGCGTACGCGCTATGACGCGCCCTCCGCATACCACCACAGCCCCTACCGGCACCTCACCCTCTTCGGCTGCCGTCATGGCCTCATCGAGGGCCATGCGCATGAAGCGGTCGTCGCGCTCTTCACTGCTCTCGTAAAGCATCGGCCACCTCCTTCATAAGCCATGCCGGAGTGGATGTGGCGCCGCATATACCTATGCTGGCGGCTCCTTCGGTCCACTGCGGCTGCAATTCAGCCGGACCCGACACCATGTAACTTCTCGGATTCACGCTGCAGCACTCGGCAAACAGCACCTTGCCGTTGCTGCTCTTAGTGCCGCTCACGAAGATCACCACATCATGCGCCTCGGCAAACTTCCGGATACCCTCCATGCGGCTTGCCACCTGACGGCATATCGTATCAAACCACTCGAAAGCGCCGCCGCACTGCTGCTTGCGACGCTCTATCTCGGCCACTATGTGGCGGAATCCGTCGAGCGATTTGGTGGTCTGCGAATAGAGGCGTATGTCGCGGCTGAGGTCTACGCTGTCGAGATCGGCCATGTCGCGTATCACGATGGCGCGGCCATCGGTCTGCCCCACCAGTCCGTTGACCTCGGCATGACCCGGTTTGCCGTAGATCAGTATCAGCGGCTCGCGGGGCGTGTTTGCGTCAGCGGCTTCCGATGCGGAATCCGGCTCAGCTGCCGGCGCACCGGCATCGGCCGCCATCTTGATGCGGCGCTGCAGCTGCAGCACCACCGGGCATGTGGCGTCGATGATCTCGATATTGTTGCGCCGGGCCACGGCGTAGGTGGCCGGAGGTTCGCCATGCGCGCGCAGCAGCACCTTCACGTCATGCAGACTCTCCAGGTCGGCATGAGTGATGGTGACCAGTCCCTTGCGCCGCAGACGCTCCACCTCGGCCGCATTATGCACGATATCGCCCAGACAGTAGAGATGGCCCGACTTGTCGAGTTCCTCCTCCGCCTTGCGTATGGCAGTGACCACACCGAAGCAGAAACCCGAAGCCTCATCAATCTCGATATTCCTCATTTCGTGATTTCATGAAAGCGGTCGAGGAGCCATTGCATCTGCTCTTCGCGGGTAAGGTGATCATTATCGAGCAGCAACGCATCGGGGGCCTGCCGCAGCGGCGACTCCTTGCGGGTGGTGTCGATACGGTCGCGCTCGCATACATTGGCGTATACCTCGTCGTAGTCTACCTCCACCCCCTTGGAGCGCAATTCATCGACACGACGCTGCGCCCTTACTTCGGGCGAGGCATTGACAAACACCTTCATCTCCGCATCCGGGAACACGGCGGTGCCGATATCGCGGCCATCCATCACGATACCCTTGTCGCGCCCATACCCCTGCTGGAGGGCCACCAGACGGTGACGCACCTCGGGAATCACGGCCACCGGACTTACCATTTCCGACACCTCCATGCCTCGGATTTCGCGCTCCACATCCTCGCCGTTAAGGCAGGTATGCTGAGTGGCATCGGGGGCGAGGGTGAATGTCACCGATATTTCCGGCAGACGGGCCACGAGCGCCTCGGCATCCACGCCGTTCTGCGGCGTGGCCAGACCGTGGCGGAGGGCGAAGAGGGTTACGGCGCGGTACATCGCGCCGCTGTCGACATACAGATAGCCTACCTCACGGGCAAGCTGACGGGCCATAGTGCTTTTGCCCGAGGATGAATAGCCGTCGATGGCTACGATTATTTTCTTCATTCGTCGGTCTTGGGGGCCTTTTTGGTGGTGGTACGTTTTTTCTTTGGAGCCTCCTCGGTGGCAGCGGCCTTTTTAGTGACGGTGCGCTTCTTCTTTGGAGCCTCCTCGGCGGCGGTCGCGACCTTTTTTGTCGCGGTGCGCTTCTTCTTGGGAGCTTCCTCGGCGGCGGTCGCGACAGGTCGCGACCCTACCACGGTTGCGGCTGCTTCAGTTTTTTTTTGAGCGGCCTTCGCGGGTTTGGGGCGCACCATGCGGAGCACCTGAGCCGTGCGTGCCGGGAGATACATCTTGAGCCATCCCTTGCCCGAAGGTGAATAGAGCGGATCCGGCTGAGTGAAATGATGCACCGAAGCATCCACCAGACCGTGACCGCCAAATTCCGGAGCATCCGAATCAAGCACCACCTCATACTCTCCGGCGGGAGCCAGGAAACCGTAATCGGCAAACGACTTGTTGGGACTCCAGTTGAACACGAATATCAGGTCGCCGCGCATGAATGCCAGCACCTGGTCGTCGTCCTTCTCCCAGAGCTTGCGCACCGGCAGGGCCTGGAAACCGAACTGCGACGATACGAGTTCCACCATATCGTTGTCGAAGGCGTTGAGGAACCGGTATTTCAGATCCTCGCGGTCTACGAGGTCCCACTGGCGGCGTGCGTACTTGTAGCTCCAGCCGTTCCCTTCGCGCGGGAAGTCGATCCATTCCGGATGACCGAACTCATTGCCCATGAAGTTGAGATAGCCGCCATTGATTGTGGCCAGCGTCACGAGGCGTATCATCTTATGCAGCGCCATGCCTCGCTCTACGGTATAATTGTCGTCGCCCGTCATCATGTGCCAGTACATCTCCTTGTCGATAAGGCGGAAGATGATGGTCTTGTCCCCCACGAGGGCCTGGTCGTGGCTCTCGCAGTAGCTGATGGTCTTCTCATCGGCGCGGCGGTTGGTGAGCTCCCAGAATATCGATGTGGGGTGCCAGTCTTCATCGCGCTTCTCCTTGATCATCTTGATCCAGTAGTCGGGCACACCCATTGCCATACGGTAATCGAAACCCATGCCGCCGTCGGCAAACTTCACCGCCAGCCCCGGCATACCGCTCATCTCCTCGGCAATGGTGATCGCATCGGGGTTTACGTCGTGGATCAGAATGTTGGCGAGTGTGAGGTAGGTCAGGGCGTTGGTGTCCTGGTTGCCGTCGTAGTAGTCGCCGTATCCTCCGAAGGCCTTGCCGAGACCGTGGTCGTAATACAGCATCGATGTCACGCCATCGAAACGGAATCCGTCGAAATGGAATTCCTCAAGCCAGTACTTGCAGTTCGACAGGAGGAAATGCAGCACCGAATCCTTACCGTAGTCGAAGAGCAGCGAGTCCCATGCGGGATGCTCGCGGCGATGGTCGCCGTAGAAATAGAGGTCGTAGCTGCCGTCGAGGCGTCCGAGACCCTCCACCTCATTCTTCACGGCGTGGGAATGCACGATATCCATGATTACGGCCAGACCGAGCGAATGCGCGTCGTCGATGAGTCGCTTCAGTTCGTCGGGGGTGCCGAAGCGGGAGGAGGCTGCATAGAAGCTGCTGACGTGATATCCGAAGGAGCCGTAGTAGGGATGCTCCTGGATGGCCATGATCTGTATGGCATTGTAGCCGTCGGCCGCGATGCGGGGAAGTGTCTTGGTGCGGAACTCCTCATAGCTCCCCACCTTCTCCTCCTGCTGCGCCATGCCGATATGGCACTCATAGATCAGCAGCGGATTCACGTCGGGGCGGAAATCCTTTACCTTAAACTCATAGGGGTGCTCCGGGGCGTAGACCTGGGCGGAGAATATCTTCGACTGCTCATCCTGCACCACGCGTGTGGCATAGGCCGGGATACGTTCGCCCGAACCGCCGGGCCACTCCACGAGCATCTTGAAGAGGTCGCCGTCATGAAGCGCGTCGGCGGGGAGATGGATTTCCCACACGCCGCCGTCGATGCGGGAGAGGCGGTAGGCCTCCTCCGGCTTCCAGGCGCTGAAATCGCCGATGAGCCAGATTGAAGTGGCGTTGGGGGCAAACTCACGGAATACCCACCCCGCCTTCTCGCGGTGCAGACCGAAATATTTATATGCGTTAGCAAACTCTGAGAGGCTGCCGCCGGTGTGCTCCGTCAGCTGGCGGAGCTTGCGCACGACATCCTCATGACGCCCCTCGATGGCGGGAGCGAAGGGCTCGAGCCAGGGGTCGTTGCGCAGGATGTTTAATTGTTTAGCCATGAAAAAAAGAGAGGTATTCTCGGGTTATCCCGCCCGGGCGGCCATACGGGCCGACTGCGGCGGAGTGCATGTAATGGTTGGTGCGGCCCGGTGATTGCGGGCTACTTCTGTGCAAAGATAACAATAACTTGGGGAATACACGCGTTTCCTTTTAAAAATTTTAGTAAAACAATTTGATTTTAGTATGTTTTCAGGAATCGTAGAAGCGGCCGCCACAGTGGTGGCCCTGCGGCATGACCGCGACAATCTGCACCTCACCCTGCGCTGCGACTTTGCCGATGAGCTGCATATCGACCAGAGTGTGGCCCACAACGGGGTATGCCTTACGGTGGTGGAGCTTCATCCCGACAAGACGTATACCGTCACCGCCATCCGCGAGACACTGGAGCGCTCCAATCTCGGCGAACTTCGCGAGGGTGACCTCGTCAACCTTGAGCGCAGCATGAAGATGGACGGTCGGCTCGACGGACATATCGTGCAGGGGCATGTGGACTGCACCGCCGTATGCACCGAAGTCGAGGAAGCCGGAGGGAGCACGTATTTCAAATTCCGCTACGAATTTTCGCCCGAACTGGCCCGCCTCGGTTATGTGACGGTTGAGAAGGGTTCGGTGACGGTGAACGGCGTGAGCCTCACGGTATGTGATTCGGAAGCCGACAGTTTCCGTGTGGCCATCATCCCCTACACGATGGAGCACACCAACTTCTGCCGCATCCAGCCCGGCACGAAGGTGAATCTCGAATTCGATATCATCGGGAAATATATCGCCCGCATTTCGACGCTTTCGTGAGGGAGGGGGAGAGTAGAGAAAACCGCGGAGCGACAACACTATACGTCGAGGCGTGGACTGTAAATATAATACCACCCCCGCTGTCGCTTCGCGACAGCGGGGGTGGTATTATATAGAGGGGATATGCTGACTGTGCGCGGTTTACAGGCCATGTAACCGCTCCGCGGTTATCGCTCCTTCCCGCTGACTGTGCGCGGATAATCACTCGCCGCTCCCCTTCAGGATATTGATCAGGGTGCCGGCGGCCTTGGTCAGGCCGTTGGACGAGTCGGTGGAGGTGCTGTCGTCAGTAGTTGTGGTGGTAGTCGTGGTGGTGGTAGTGGTAGTGCTGCCGGTCTTGTCCATGCCGAAGCCCACGCACATACCCTCGTAGCTGTCGAGCAGCGATGCGGCGGTAGAGGCCAGTGTATTGCCCGAGAACTTGGCTATCCCTGAAATCAGGCTCTTCAGTTTGCTGGCATCAAACATGATGTCGAGATGATTGCCCGACTTCTGCACGTAAGTGGTCATGCTCCCAAGCGAAATCGCGCCGAAAGCCTTGAAATTGAAATCAAACGTGCCGTCGCCATTGGCAGTGGCCGTACCTTTCAGCGTCACAGCCTTCAGCTTGAACGTAAACGTGCCGTCGGTGTTGATCGTCATCACCGCACCGTTCAGGCCATACTGCTCGTAATACGGGTTCAGCTTCGTCTCGATAGCAGCCGCAGCCGCAACGCCGCCGGCTTTCTGCAGGAAATTATCGCTCGTAAAGCTTACGGCAGAGCCGTTGGAGGTCCACTCACCTGCGATATCGGCCACAGTAAGGTCCGACTTGGAGAAAACTCCCTGGATGAGATTAGTGACAGTTTCGCCCACACCGCCGCCGCCAAGGGCATCCTTCAGGCTCCAGGTGCTTGCCGAGCAGGCACCTGCAAGCGGCATCATAGCCATGGCCAGTACAGCGGCCATGCATGTAATCTTCTTCTTCATTGTATTTATAATCTTGTCCTTAATTGATCGGCATGCGGCAGGAGCCATAAGAAATCAGCCCATTGCCGAATAATTGACCCCCGAGGCCGCCGTTGGTTTAATCAGCTATTAATCTAACACCCCAATCCGCGGCCTCGCCCCCCAATGGCAGGGGCCAAAATATAAAAAACATGAAATAAAAACGGGCGGATATATGAATAATCTCAAAATTTTTGTTAAATTTGCGAAATCTTCTATCTTTTCACGGAGAATCCCGACCCGGCGGTCAGTGAATCGCGCGCCGGCATAACTCCGTTCACCACGGGGAGCACTCTCTGCCCCGACAATCTCAACTCAATGAGTTTCAGCAACAAAATCAATGGCTGCCTGATCGGGTATGCCATCGGCGACGCATTAGGACGCGGCACCGAATTCATGACCCGTCCCGAGGCCCGGGTGCGCTACCCCGAGGGACTTACCGACTACGGCAGCATCATCCGCGACGCCCACCGCAGCCGTTACCGCCGGGGCGACTATACAGCCGATACGCAAGTGATACTCGAAATGGCCGAAAGCATCATAGAATGCCGCGACGTAGACTATCTCCACTTTGCCCGACGTTATAAAAAATGGTTTGACACCCAGGAGGCCGATGATCTCGATGCCCACATGCGCCTGGTGCTGCAGCAACCCGACTTTGCCGACAATCCCCACGCCGCCTGCCGCCACATCTACGAGCAGCAGGGGCTTTACGAGGCTCCCAACGAGGCATTGGGACGCGCGATGCTCGCCGGACTCTGGCCAAAGGATATAGAGCGGCACGTAGCCGACAACTGCCGCCTCACCCACTGGGACTCCCGCTGCATGGCCTCCGGACTGATCATAGCCACCATGGCCAACGAACTCCTGTGGCACCGCCGCGAAGTAGGGTTCGACCATCTTATCGGCATCGCCTCGCGCCTCGACAAGAGCGTGATACCATATCTTGAGACAGCCCACGACGGCACCCTCGACGATTTCTGCCTCGACGACGACGAGACCTTCTGGTATGTGCGCAAGAACATGGGTGTGGCCCTCTGGGCCCTCTGGCATCACACCGATCCGGGGGAAGCGCTCTACGAGGTAGTCAGCCACGGAGGCGACGCCAATGCCAACGCCTCGCTCACCATGGCCCTTATGGGGTTGAAATATGGCCGTAGCCGCCTGCCGGCGCACCTCATCGAGGGGCTGCTCGGACTCGACGTAGTGGCCGACACGGCGGAACGCCTCACCGATGTGCTGCGTCATGCCGACGACGGCGCCGATACCGACGACTGATACCCGGCCCATATAAGCCATCCGAGCCCCATACGGCCTATATGCCATATACGCCCTATAAGCCCTATAAGCCTTATACATCTTAAAAAATCCTGACATTGACATGAATCCATGGATTGAAGCCATGCGGCCACGCACACTCCCGGTGAGCGTGGCCGGTGTTTTGGCCGGCACTGCCTGCGCCATCATCTACGGTCTGCAGAGCCTATGGCCCGCAGTATGCTGCCTGCTCTTCGCCCTACTGGCGCAGGTGGCCTCCAACTTCGCCAACGAATACTTCGACTACCGCGCCGGACTAGACCGCAAAGGGCGCGCCGGATTCCGGCGCGGCGTGACCGAAGGCGACATCTCCCCCGCCGCCATGCGCCGCGCCACCTACCTCACACTGCTGCTGGCCGCCCTGCCGGGGTGTGCTCTGATATGGTGGGGAGGATGGTGGCTGATCGCCGTAGGGATTCTGGTGGGGATATTCGCCCTGGCCTACAGTGCCGGACCCTACCCGCTGTCGCATCACGGACTGGGGGATGTGGCGGTGGTGGTGTTCTTCGGGCTGGTGCCCGTAGGGTTCACGGCATGGCTCGCCACCGGCTCGACCGCAGTGATACCCCTGGCGCTATGCATTGGCGCCGGGGTGGGGCTGTTGGCCGCCAACGTGCTTATCGTCAATAATTACCGCGATATGGACGACGACCGCGCCGTAGGGAAGCACACCACCGTAGTCATCTTCGGCCGCAAGGCGATGGGGCGCGTCTACCTCGCCTGCTCCATCGCCGGGCTGCTGCTCCTCTGCTCCCCTATCCCTTGGGGCCATTGCTGGATGGCACTTCCCGCCATCATGATAATCCCCGCCATACGCAACCGGCGCCGCCTCATCAGCCACTCCGGCAGCGAACACAACGACGACCTGCGCCGCACCGCCCTGCTTCTGCTCCGGGCCACCCTCCTGCTCCTTGCCGAATCAATCGTGGCAGCAGCCATCAGCTGACACCCCCATTCTCCTCTCCCCTCTCCCCTCTCCCTGACCCGGACACATGCGGATTCCGACCCGAAGACGCAAAAAATCCCCGACCGAAACCCGGCCGGGGATTTTTATAATTATTATGTGCAAGATCGTTTACTTGATCTGGGGAAGTGTCGATGCCCATCCGTCATTCTGAGCCACACCGAATCCGGCATTGATCTCAGCATCGGGTATCGGGAACACAAGATCCGAGATATCGTAACCGGTGATCATCCATGCCACATTCGAGGGAGAAGTGGCATATACATCGGCCTTCACATCCCAGCGGCGCAGGTCGTAGAGGCGGTGACCCTCCTGGAAGAGTTCGCGGGCGCGCTCATCCTGCAGGAATGCCATCAGCTCATCCTCCGACGAGGGGAGATCGGCTACCGACTGATATACCGGATTACGCTTGGCCACTACAAGCAGTGCTGTCTGGGCGCCGGCCACATCATGCTGCTTCAAGGCAGCCTCGGCCTGGATAAGGAACATCTCCGGAGCGTTGACAAGATAGTTGGTGCCATATGCGGTATTGCCGCCGAGACCGAAGGCCCCGTATTTGCCGGAATTGAAGTAAGGCACATCGGCGGTGCTGTTGTCGGTCCATCCCCATACGGCGCGGCGCACGTCGCCGTCGGCCATTACCGACTGCAGCCAGGGAGAGGGGCTGTAGCCATAGGTGCTCCAGAGGGTACCGGCCGAGTTCGCACTCCAGTTCTGAGTGGAATTGATGTCGAGCGCGAAGAGCGACTCCACATTCGAGTTGCCACCGTTGTAGAGGGCCTTGTAACCTTCGGGGGTATAGGTAAGCTCAGTGATCCCGGCCAGATCGAGAGCCTTCTTGGCGGCTGCGGCTGCGTCGGCATAATTCTCCATATAGAGGTATGTGCGGGCCAGCAGACCGTAGACGGCCTTCGGAGAAAGATAGAACAGAGTGCCTGCATCATATCCGGCGGCATCGAAATACTCGAGCGACTTCTTCAGGTCGCTTACCACAGCGGCATACGACTCACCCACCGTAGAGCGCTTCACCTCCTGGTAAGGCTCCACCGGCTTGTCGATCACCACGATACCGGGCATCGAAGAGAAATCCGAGCCGTTGACCTTAATCTGATGGGCGAATATATTGGTGAGCACCAGCTGCGAATAGGCGCGCAGGGCGTAGGCCTCGGCCTCGTAGCGGTTGAGCTCGCCCAGATCGTCTTCATCTTCCACCGAAGGGCGGAGCGCGTCGGCACCCTCGATCACACGGGCCGCATTGTCGGCCACCTTATAGCCATACTCCCAGATATCGGAGAGGATGGTAGATGTGGCAGTCACCGAATACTGATATACATCATTGAAGTGCTGGCTTTTCTGATTCCAGTAAGGGAGGTCGGTGCCGAGGTCGCCGAAAGCCACCGATTCCGTGCCGGCAAACTCATAGTAATAGAACGCGTAATACGCACCGTTGAGGGCATAGCCGATATTCTTCACCGAGCTGAGAGCCATCTCGTCATCCACACCGTTGGGGATGTCGGTCTCCAGAAACTTGTCGCCGCAACCTGTAAGGCAGGCACCGAGCGTGAGGGCTGCAAGAGCCTTGATATATGGAATTTTCATTGTAGTAGTCTGATTGAATTGGATTTTACCTTTAGGAGCCTTGCGAGGCCCCCGTTAGCCACCCTGTGCATTGCGCACAGGGTAGTGAGGAAGGGGTATCAGAATGTGATCTGCACACCGCCGGTGAAGGTGAATGTGGCAGGATACTGCCATGCTATCACACCGTTGGCATAGGTCTCGGGGTTGTAGCCCACGAAGTTGCTTGCCGCCCAGGTGTGCACATTGTCCATGTTGACGTAGAAGCGCACCTTGTCCATCAGGGCCTTGCGGGTGATCTTCTGCGGCAGGGTATAGCCTACGGAGATATTGCTCAGGCGGATGAAGCTGCCATCCATGAGGTAGAGGGTAGAGTAGTTGCGGGTCACACTGTTGTACGGGTCACCGTAGATATACTGCGGATATGCGGCATTCGTATTCTCGGGAGTCCAGGAATTGTCGACCACTGTCTGCAGCGGAGTCATCAGATTCATGCCGAATCCGGTAAAGGGTGCGCCATAGTTGAACACCTTGTTGCCGGCACGGTAGTTGAACTGGATGCTGAAATCGAAGCCGTAGCCTGTGGCATTTACGCCGAACGCACCGAACACCTTCGGGTCTGCCTGACCTACGCGGCGCTGGGGAGCATCCTCATAGTTCTCTGTCAGAGAGCCGTCGTCCATCACATACTGAGCGCGGCCTGTCTCGGGATTCACTCCGGCGAATTCCTTCATATAGAACTCACGGTAGGGGCTACCCTCCTCGATGATCTGGAAAGTGCCGGTGATGGGCTTGCCGTTGTTGAGGCTTACGACGCGGTTCTTGTTCCACGACAGGTTGGCGAATGCATTGACGGTAAGGTCATTGTTGGTGAATACCACACCGTTAAGGCCTACCTCGATACCGGTGTTGCGGATCTTGCCGATGTTCTGCCATGCAGTGGCGATACCGCCGGTCATCGACAGAGGCACCTCATAAAGGGCGTCGGCTGTGTCGTCGTTGTAGAAGTCGAACGTAAGGTTGGCGCGGTTGAAGATACCGAAATCGAAACCTACGTCAAGCTTGCGGCTTGTCTCCCATGAGAGTTCGGGCGACTCCACCTGCACGGGGCGCATACCCGGAGTGCCGTGGTAGTTGTAGCCGGCCTGATAATAGCCGCGGGAGGCATAAAGCGAGGGGAGGGCCTGGTTGCCGACAGTACCGTAAGAAGCACGGATGGCGGCGTTGGAGATCCATGTGATGTTGCGCATCCAGTCTTCCTCCGACAGACGCCACTTGGCGCCGACTGACCAGAAGTTGCCCCAGCGGTGGTTGGCACCGAATACGGAGCTGCCGTCACGACGGTAGGAAGCCGAGAAGTAGTAGCGGTTCATCAGGTTGTACTTCGCGTCCACGAAGTAAGAGGCGAGGCGTGAAGCGGCTGTGCCGTATTCCGAATCATCGGGGCTGCCGGCAGTAGCCAGGTCGCGCATACCTTCGTCGCAGAAGGGGAAGTCGGTGCGTGCGTAGAAGTTGTACTTATAGTCGTAGCGCTGCATCTCCTGACCGAGCAGGACGTCAAACGAATGGATATCATTGAAGGTCTTGTTCCAGCCGATGGTGTTGGTCCATGTCAGAGTGCTGTGGCGGGTGATGTACATCTGGCCGAGGCCGTTGTAGTCGATACCCTGCGGATTGTAGACGCCGCTCCAGTAGCTGTACTCATCCTGGTTGATGATGTTGACACCGAAGTTCGTCTTCACCCAGAAGCCGAAGGGGAGATCGATCTTCATCCAGGGGTTGGCCACGAACGTCTGGTTGCGCACGTCGTTGAGGTCGCCGAGCTTGGCGTCATTCACTGCCACGGGGTTGTAGAGGTATCCTGCGCCGTAGTAAGTGCCGTCGGCGTTATATACCGGTTCCATAGGAGTCATCGAAGAGACGGCGCCTACGATCGGGTTTGACATCGAGCCTGAAGTAGACTGCGAGAAGTTGCTGTTCTTGGTGTAAGAGAACGAAGCGTTGACGCCGGCGCTGAGCCACTCATAAGAGCTGTCGACATTCACACGGCCCGAATAGCGGGTATTGCCGGAATTGATCACGATACCCTTCGTGTCGATAAAGCCGAGGGAAGCGTAATAGTTGGTCTTGCCGCTGCGCCCCGAGAAGCTCAGGTTGTAGTCCTGATAGTATCCCTTGCGGGTCACTTCGTCCATCCAGTTGGTATTGGTGACACCGTCCCAGCCGAAAATGCCGTTGACTGCATCGTAAGCCTCATCGTACGACAGGCCCGTACGAGCGGCATATCCGCGGGCGAAGAGCCCCATTGTGGTGGCTGCATCGGCATACTTCATGTTGTTGTTGGCGATTGAGGTGAAACCCTGCTTCACGTCGAGTGTCACCGACAGGCGGTCGGTCGAGCCGCGCTTCGTGGTGATCACGATCACACCGTTGGCGGCACGCGAACCGTAGATAGCCGTTGCGGCGGCATCCTTAAGCACCGTCACCGATTCGATATCGTTGGGGTTGTAGGCCGCCATCGGGTCGAATGCGTTGTTGCTGTCGGACGAAAGCGCGTCGGTATCCGAATTTACGGGCACACCGTCGATCACATACAGAGGCTGCGAGCTCGAAGAGAGCGAGCCGAGGCCACGCACAGTGACGCTGCCCCATGTACCGGGCGATGAGGTGGAGTTGTTGTAGGTGAAACCGGTCACGTTGCCTTCCATCCCCTTGAGGAAGTTGACATCGCTCTTCTTATCGATCGAAGAGCCGTCCACGACCGAAGCGGCGCCGGTGAAGGCCGATTTCGAGGTGACACCGTATCCGGTGACCACCACCTCGTTAAGGGTAGTCATTTCGCGGAGCGGAATCTTCAGGTATCCTGCGGAGGCATCCACCTCCACGGGGTCGGTACCCACGTAGCTCACGCGGATTTTCTTTACATCGTCGGGGACATCGAGGTTGAATTTGCCGTCGATGTCGGTGGCGGTGCCGATCTGGGTGCCTACAGCCATCACGGTGGCGCCGATCAGCGGTTCGCCGTCCTCGGCACTTACCACTTCACCACTTACCATCTTGGCCATGGCCGGAAGCGTAAGCGTGAAGGTAGCCGAGAATAAAAGAATCAGCTTTTTCATCATAACAATCTTGCTTGTCAAGGGTTAAAGAATTTATTTACCTGTAGATTTGCCTGTGTAACTTTCACCTGTCAGAGTCAGTCCTCTTCTCCGGGCAGAAGCGCCGGCAGGCATTCCGCCGCCCCGCCTGAATCCGAGCAATGTCAAGTCAGATTTTGTTTTACATTTATCTAAACACTTATTAACAGCGATAGTTCATAAGCGCTTCAATTTTACCTCTTTTTACCTTTATGAGTATCAGTTTCCTTACGAAAAAGTTGTGCAAAAGTAATTAAAAATTTCTACCCCACCGCATTTTTTCGCCAAAAATCAACCCAAACACCCCGATTTTTAACTTTTAAAATCATATTTCGGGAGTTATGCGACAAATATACATATAATATAAAATTTACACACGCCTATATTTTGGCAGCAAGCTGCTACAAGGCATATGCCGCAATCCCGTTTTTTTTCGCTAAATTTGCAGTATGGAACAGCAGCAGCAACAACAACGTCGCCCCTACCCCTCCTCGCAGCGGGGCGGCAACACCC
>CAMWRH010000038.1 GCA_947176605.1 uncultured Porphyromonadaceae bacterium | reverse complement strand
CAACCAGAACCGTCAGCAGGGTGGCTACAACCAGAACCGCCAGCAGGGCGGCTACGGCCAGCAGGGTGGCTACAACCGTCAGCAGAACCACAACGGTTACAACCAGAACCGCCCCAACCAGAACCGTCAGCAGGGTGGCTACAACAACCGTCCCAACCAGAACCGCGGCTACAACCAGAACCGCATGAACCAGCCCAGCCGCACGTTCACACCCCGTCCGCGTCAGATCGAATATCAGATCGAGGAAATCGATCCGAATGCAGAAATCCGCCTCAACAAATACATGGCCAACGCCGGCATCTGCTCACGCCGCGAAGCCGATGAATACATCACCGGCGGAAAAGTGAAGGTCAACGGCAACGTAGTGACTGAGCTCGGCGTAAAGATCACCCCGAAAGACGTGGTGGAATTCGACGAGAAGGTAGTCACTCCCGAGCGCAAATGCTACGTGCTGCTCAACAAGCCCAAAGACTGCGTCACCACATCCGACGACCCCAACGGGCGCCTCACAGTGCTCGACCTGGTGAAGAACGCCTGCCGCGAGCGCATCTATCCCGTAGGCCGACTTGACCGCAACACCACCGGTGTGCTCCTGCTCACCAACGACGGCGACCTCGCTTCCAAGCTCACCCACCCCAAATTCGTGAAGAAGAAAATCTATCACGTATGGACCGACAAGGAAATCGCTGAAGAAGACATGCAGCGCATCGCCGACGGCATCGAGCTCGACGACGGAGAAATCCACGCCGACGCAATCAGCTACGTGGCCGACGCCCGCAACCAGGCCGGCATCGAGATCCACTCCGGCCGCAACCGCATCGTGCGCCGCATATTCGAACACCTCGGATACCGCGTCACCAAACTCGACCGCGTATACTTCGCAGGCCTCACCAAAAAGAACCTGCCCCGTGGCCGCTGGCGCTATCTGACTCAGGAAGAGGTGAACTTCCTGCGTATGGGTTCGTTTGAATAATCGGCCTCCACAGCGCCCGACAATACTACACCATCTCTTCCGGTCACTTCCAGAATGGCCGGAAGAGATGTAATTAATTAGACAACATACACACACAGAATCATACGCAATGCAAGACATACGTCGCACATTAGTGGCGAAACTCATGGCCGAGCCGGCTGAGTTTATCGGCAAGACCGTCGATGTAAAGGGGTGGGTACGCTCACGCCGAGGCAACAAATACGTGCAGTTTGTGGCCCTTAACGACGGCTCTTCGGTCAAATCGCTTCAGATCGTATTCGACCTGTCGAAATTCACCGACGACGACCTGCGTCTCGTCACCACCGGCGCCTCCATCCACGTGCAGGGAGAGCTGGTGGAATCCCAGGGGAAAGGGCAGTCGGTAGAAATCCAGGCCGCCGAACTTCAGGTGTACGGCACAGCCGACCCCGAGACATACCCGCTGCAGAAAAAAGGGCACTCACTCGAATTCCTGCGCGAGAAGGCTCATCTGCGTCCGCGCACCAACTCCTTCTCGTCAGTGCTCCGCATCCGCCACGCCCTGGCCTATGCAGTGCACAAATTCTTCAACGACAAGGGGTTCTACTACTTCCACACTCCTCTGATTACAGCCTCCGACTGCGAGGGAGCCGGCGCACAGTTCCAGGTGACCACACTCCCTCTGGGCGACCTCCCCGTCACCAAGGAAGGAGCCGTGGACTACTCCAAAGACTTCTTCGGCAAGATGGCCTCGCTCACCGTATCGGGTCAGCTTGAGGGTGAGCTCGGAGCCACGGCGCTGGGGTGCATCTACACGTTCGGCCCGACGTTCCGCGCCGAGAACTCCAACACCCCCCGTCACCTCTCCGAATTCTGGATGATCGAGCCCGAAATGGCATTCTACGAGATTGCCGACAACATGGATCTCGCCGAAGAATTCATCAAATACTGCATCACCTACGCCCTTGAGCACTGCAAGGACGATATCGAATTCCTGGCCGAGCACTTCGACAAAGAATTGCCGGAGCGCCTGAAATTCGTGGTCGACAATGAATTCGTGCGCCTCCCGTATACAGAGGGTATCCGCATCCTTGAAGAGAGCGGCCGCAAATTCGAGTTCCCCGTATACTGGGGAGTAGACCTCGCATCCGAGCATGAGCGCTTCCTGGTGGAAGAGCACTTCAAGAAGCCCGTGATCCTCACCGACTATCCCAAAGAAATCAAAGCCTTCTACATGAAGCTCAACGACGACGGCAAGACAGTGCGTGCCATGGACGTGCTCTTCCCGAAAATCGGTGAAATCATCGGTGGCTCGCAGCGAGAAGAAGACTACGGCAAGCTTAAAGGGCGCATGGAAGAACTCGGACTGGAGGGTATGGACTGGTATCTCGACACACGCCGCTTCGGCAGCGTGCCCCACTCGGGCTTCGGCCTCGGCTTCGAGCGCCTGGTGCTCTTCGTGACCGGAATGCAGAACATACGCGACGTGATCCCCTTCCCGCGCTATCCGAAAAACTGCGAATATTGATGCCACTTCGTCTGCGTCAATTACTGATACTGATCATAGCGGTGATAGCCTGTGGCCTTCCGGCCCGGGCTGTCGCACCGCGTCTGCAGGCCAGTCTGGTGACATGTATGCCCGGCCCCGAAATCTACGAACTCGTAGGGCATGAGGCACTGCGCATACACGGCATCAACGAGAGGGGAGAGGCAATCGACTCGGTGTGGAACTATGGCGTGTTCGACTTCGCAGCCCCCAACTTCGTGGCCCGATTCGTAAAGGGAGAGACCGACTACATGGTGTGGGGCTACCCCTTCCAGTGGTTTATGCCGCAATACATGGACCGTGGCTCCGAGGTAGTGGAGCAGCAGCTCTCGCTCACCCCCGAAGAGACATGGCGCCTGCTGACCCTGCTGCGCCACAACTCTCTGGAGCAGAACCGCACCTACCGTTACAACTACGTGCGCGACAACTGCTCCACCCGCGTGGCCGCGATGCTCGACTCAGCCGTGGCGCCGCGCCGCGTGCTCTATCCCGACACCGTGGCCTTCGGCTCATTCCGCCAGGCCATGCGGCATTATCATGCCGGGTATCCCTGGTATCAGTTTGGCATCGATCTGGTGCTCGGCAGCGGCATCGACCATCCACTGACACCGCGTCAGGAGATATTCGCGCCGCTACGCTTCATGGCCCTCGCCGGCGAAGCCCGTATTTCGGAGACCCGCCAGCCGCTCGTAGAGCGCACGCGGGTGCTCTATCCGGGTCGGGGCGATGCCACGCTTGCGCCCACACCATGGTATCTCTCGCCGATGGCATTCGCGCTGGGGATGCTGGCAGTGTCACTGGGAGTATGTATCTGGGAATGGCGCCGCCGCCGCATCGTGAAATGGTGGATGACGCTCTTCTTCGCCATGCTCGGACTGACGGGATGTGTGGTATGGTTTCTCGTATTCTTCTCCTCGCATGATTCCACTTCACCCAACCTGCTCTCCCTCTGGCTCAATCCGCTGCAGCTGCTCCCCGCCATACTCATATGGTGGCGCCGCACCCGCCCTGTAGTGATGGCCATGATGGTGGTAGACCTCATAATCATGGTGGTGCTGGTGAGCGTATGGCCATTCCAGGCCCAATGCACCTCACCGGCAGTATTCCCCCTATGGGGAGCCACCACGGCCTTGTGCGCCGCATACGCATTGCTTTATCCGAATGAAAAAAACGTCTGACCGTAAAATATCATCGCGCCTGTTAGGGTCGCTGATCATGGGGCTTATGACCATCAACGTGGCCGTAGCCACTGATGCCGCGCGCCCGCGTCTGGTGGTGGGTATTGTGGTCGACCAGCTGCGCACCGACTATCTCCAGTATCTTCAGGAACTCTTCGGAGAGAGCGGCTTCAGGCGGCTCATGAAAGACGGGCTATACCTGCAGCATGTCGACTTCCAGGCCGACATGAATGACCCCGTGGCACCCACGGCGCTGCTCTATACCGGCAACTACGCCAACGCCAGCGGCATACCGTCGGCACGCCTGTTCCGCATCGGAGAGTCTGCCCTCACACCGGTGCTTGAAGACAAGAACTCGATGGGCAACTTCACCCGCGAGTCGCTTTCACCGGTCAACCTGCGCCTGTCGACTATATCCGACGAAGTGGCAATCGACGGGGGAGGGCTCACATCCGTGTATGCCATCGCTCCCGATGCCCAGCAGGCCATAATAATGGCCGGCCATGCAGGCAACTGCGCGCTCTGGATAAACGACACCGACGGCAAATGGTCGTCGACGGCCTATTACCGAGACTTCCCCGACTTCGTCACCCGCCGCAACCAGCGCAACCCCCTCTCGGCACGCCTTGACACCATGTCGTGGCGCCCGCTGCTGCCGCTCGACCGCTATCCCGGCGTGCCGGCGCAGAAGCGCCATTACCCCTTCCGCTACACCTTCCCCCTGTCAGACCGCGATGTCTACCGCCGCTTCAAGGCCTCGGCACCGGTCAATACAGAGGTGACCGATGTGGCCATCGATGCAATCGACAATCTTCGGCTCGGTACGCGCGAAGACGGCATCGACATGCTCAGCGTGGCGTATACGGCGGCCCCATACAAATACGTGGCCGACGGCGACTGCCGCCTCGAACTCGAAGACACCTATCTGCGGCTTGACGCGCAGCTCGGACGCCTGTTGCAGGCCATCGACCGCAAGGTCGGCCTCAAGAACGCCCTCATATTCCTATCCTCCACCGGATACTACGATGATGCCACTCCCGACGACCCGAAATACCGTATCCCTACGGGCGACGTGTCGCTCAAGCGGGTGGAATCGCTGCTTAATTCATACCTGTCGGCCAAATATGGCAATGCCGACTACGTGAGCGCCATCTATGGCAATCAGATCTATCTCGACCCGCGTGCCCTCGAAAGCCGCTCGCTTGCACCTGACCGCGCCCAGACCGAGGCACGCGACTTCCTGGTGAGGATGAGCGGCATAGCCGATGCGCGGACCCTGGGACAGATACTTTCCGATACCTCCGAAGAGGGGGTGCGCGAGCGCCGCGGCATCGATCCGAAGAGCGCCGGCGACATATTCCTCACCTACCTCCCGGGATGGAACGTGGTCGACGACATACGCTATCCCCAGACCACTACACCCGTGCGTGCCGGAATGGTAAGCACACCATTCTTCCTGCTCGCACCCGACGTGAAGGCCGAGACGATAGGCACCCCCGTAGATGCCGCCGTGCTCGCCCCGACCATCACCTCGGCCCTGCACATAAGATCGCCCAACGGTGCGTCCCGCCGTCCGTTCAATTACTGACAGGTCACTTTTTTGGCATGATTTTTGCTTACTGTCAGTAGAATAGTTAACTTTGCAGGATGATAGACCCGGCATCCGGGCCATCCGCATAAATGATAATACTTACCCCGGCCGAAGCATAACACGCCTTACCGGCCAGACAAACATAAAAAATGGGACTTAACTCTATTCTCAAAAAAATATTCGGCAATCAGAGCGAGCGCGCAGTGCGCCCCCTCTGGAACCGTCTTGAAAAAGAAATCAACCCGATTTCCGAACAGTTGCTCACCGAGTCGAACGACGACCTGCGCCACCGCATCAACGTAATCCGCGACGATATCCGTGGCGAAGCCGCCGGCTACAAAAACCAGATAGCCGAAATCCGCGCGGAAATCGAGACCCTCGACTACGACAAGCGCGAACCCCTCTGGAAGAAAATCGACGAGCTCCGCGACGACTGCTTCAAGATGTATGCCCGCAAGCTCGATGCCGCACTCCCCGAAGTATTCGCCGTAATCAAGGAGACGGCACGGCGTTTCGCCAACAATGAGACAATCGAAGTGACCGCCTCACAGGCCGACCGCGATCTGGCAGGCGCCGGAAAGGACTTCGTAAGCATCGACGGCGACAAGGCCATCTACAAAAACTCCTGGCTCGCCGGAGGCAACCTCATGACGTGGGACATGGTGCACTACGACGTGCAGCTCATCGGCGGCATGGTGCTCCACGGCGTGATGAACGGCGACACAGTAAGCAACAATATCGCCGAAATGGCCACCGGTGAGGGTAAGACACTCGTGGCCACGCTCCCCGTATTCCTCAACGCCCTCACAGGCGAGGGTGTGCACGTGGTGACCGTCAACGACTATCTGGCAAAACGTGACTCCGAATGGATGGGGCCGCTCTACCAGTTCCATGGCCTGAGCGTAAACTGTATCGACAAGACACAGCCCAACTCCGAAGAGCGCCGTCAGGCTTACCGCTGCGACATCACATTCGGCACCAACAACGAATTCGGTTTCGACTACCTGCGCGACAACATGGCCACAATGGAATCCGATCTCGTGCAGCGCGACGAGCATTACTACGCAATCGTCGACGAGGTGGACTCAGTGCTTATCGATGATGCCCGCACGCCGCTCATCATCTCAGGTCCCGTGCCGAAAGGTGACGACCAGATGTTCAACGAGTTCAAGCCCAACGTAGAGAAAGTCGTGGCAGCACAGCGCCGTCTGGCACAGCAGTACCTCATCGAGGCAAAAGAGATGATTGCCGCCGCGCAGAGCGGCGATGCCGAGCGTATCGCAAAATTCGACAAGGCCCGTCAGGAAGACCCCTCAAAAAAGCCCCTCACAGCCGACCAGCTCCTCGAAATGGGCGGCCTGTCGCTCTTCCGCGCATATAAAGGTCTGCCTAAGCACAATCAGCTGATCCGCTATCTCAGCGAAGACGGCATCAAGCAGATATTGCTCAAGACCGAAGCCAAGTACATGCAGGACAACAACCGCGAGATGCCCGTGGCCGTAGAGCCCCTCTACTTCGTGATCGATGAGAAAAACCACTCAATCGAACTCACCGACAAGGGTATCGCCGTGCTGACCGACTCGACGCAGGATCCGCAGTTCTTCGTGCTTCCCGACATCGCGGGACAGCTCTCCACCGTTGACACCGAAGACCTCACCGCCGAGCAGAAGCAGGAAAAGAAAGACACCATGCTTGCCGACTATGCCGTAAAGGCAGAGCGTGTGCATACGGTCAATCAGCTCCTCAAGGCATATACACTCTTCGACAAGGATGTAGAATACGTGATCGACGATGGAAAAATCAAAATCGTCGACGAGCAGACCGGACGTATCATGGAGGGACGCCGCTACTCCGACGGCCTTCACCAGGCCATCGAGGCCAAGGAAGGGGTAAAGGTAGAGGCCGCCACCCAGACGTATGCCACTATCACGCTGCAGAACTACTTCCGCATGTACCGCAAGCTCGCCGGCATGACCGGTACGGCCATGACCGAGGCAGGCGAGTTCTACGACATCTATAAGCTCGAGGTAGTGGAGATACCCACCAACCGCCCCGTAATCCGCAACGACCAGAACGACCGCGTATACCGCACGAAGAAAGAGAAATACGCCGCCGTGATACAGGAGGTGGAGGATATGGTGAAGATCGGGCGCCCGGTGCTCGTGGGCACCACATCGGTAGAGATCTCCGAACTCCTCTCCCGTATGCTTCAGCTCCGCAAGATCCCCCACCAGGTGCTCAACGCCAAGCTGCATCAGAAAGAGGCCGACATCGTGGCCCAGGCCGGTAAGAAAGGCACAGTGACCATCGCCACCAACATGGCCGGCCGAGGCACCGACATCAAGCTGACGCCCGAGGTAAAAGAGGCCGGCGGCCTTGCCATCATCGGCACCGAGCGCCATGAGAGCCGCCGCGTCGACCGCCAGCTGCGCGGACGTGCCGGACGTCAGGGCGACCCCGGTTCATCGGTATTCTTCGTATCGTTTGAGGATACCGTGATGCGACTCTTCGCCAACGAGCGTGTCGTAAAGACACTCGACCGCCTCGGATTCGAAGAGGGCGACATGATTGAGTCGAAGATGGTGACACGCTCTATCGAGAATGCCCAGAAGCGTGTGGAAGAGAACAACTTCGGCATCCGCAAGCGCCTCGTGGAATACGATGACGTGATGAACGCACAGCGAAAAGGTGTATACGGCAAGCGTCAGAACGCCCTCAAGGGTGAGCGCATCGGATCCGATATAGCCAACATGGTGTATGAAGTAGCCGCCGGACTGGCCGGAGGCACTTACGAAGGCGGTTTCGAGGAGTTTAAGGATGAGGTGCGCCGCGCCCTTGCACTCGATATCGAACTCGATGCCGAGGCCTACAACAAGATGCACCGCGAAGAGCTCACCGAATTCCTGGCCGAAGCAGCCATGCAGCATCTGAAGCGGGCCAAAGAGAAGATGGAGACCGGCGCAATGCCCTACATCAAGGAATTTGTAGAGGAGCGTGGCGCTACGGGTCCGGTAGGAGTGCCCGTCACCGACGGACGCCGCATGTACAACGTGCGTGCCGACATCACCGAAGCCTACGAGCAGAACTGCCGCCCGATTTCCAAATCATGGGAGAAGACAGTGCTCCTCTCCTCAATCGACAAGGCATGGCAGGAGCAGCTCCGCGAGATGGACGAACTGCGCAAATCCGTGCAGAACGCCAGCTATGAGCAGAAGGATCCCCTCGTGATCTATAAGCTCGAAGCCTATGAGCTTTGGAAGACGATGCTTGAGAACCTTAACGCCAAGGCCGTGGCCACACTGATGCGCGGGCATCTCGCAGTGCCTGACTACGCAGAAGCCAAGGCCGCCGAGCAGCAGGCCCGTGAGGCGGAGATGCAGCGTCAGCGTGCGCGTGAGATACGCCGCGACATGCCGGCTCCCTCCTACAATCCGTATGCCAACTACTCCACGACCCGCGACTCCTATCCCGGTGAATCCGCCCAGCGTCAGGCCGCCCAAAGCGCCGGACGCGGCGAGGCCGCTCCCGCTCAGCCGGCAAAAGCCGAGCCTCAGATAGGGCGTAATGATCCGTGTCCCTGCGGATCCGGCAAGAAATACAAGAACTGCCACGGCAAGACTGAGTAGTAAACCCTCAGATCACGCCACGGCATAGAGTATAAGAGCCGCCCCGTCGCCACCAACGGCGGCGGGGCGGCAATAATATCCCACCACCCCGCGCCGGGGTGCAAACAACGAGAAAAGCATAATGCCTGTAAAATATTTCGCACGAATCAACCGCTGTCAGGCCGGCCCCATGACACTGACCGAACTGCTGAAGGCCGGTGTGCGCCCCACGACCTACGTGTGGTGCAAAGGTATGCCCGACTGGCAGCCCGCGGCCGAAGTGCCCGACATATGCCGCGCCATGCGCCGCGCCCTCGCCGGACTTGACCCCGAGACCGGAGCCGAACGCAATGCCGAGTCTGCCGACGACTCCGATGCCCTGGTGAAACTCGCCCCGGGCCAACAGCCGTCCAACCGTCAGGAGATGGCCGAATACCTGCGCCAGGCATTCATCGATGCCGAGCAGGCGGCCCGCCCCGACTATTCGCATCAGCCCCAGGGAGTGTCGATCGTGATGGCTATCGTGCTTACAATCTGCTGTTTCCCGATTACGGGAATTATCACCATCTTTTTCGCATGGAAATGCCGCAGCGACTGGGATAAAAGCCTCGCCGAAGGGATTACCCCGGCCGAACGCGACGCTTTCAGAAGAAAGGCTCACGACGACGCCCGGCTCTACCGCATGATGGCCGGCATCACATTCTCCATGGGCATAATCATGGCCGGAATGTACCTGTCGCGCTATCTGCTTTGAAATATTTTCGCCGCACATGGTGCGCGAATCAAAAAAATAAGTAATTTTGCATCACGCCGGCCGTCACCCCGTGTCGCCCCGCCGGGGGTGCCACCCCGGGCAGGCAACACCCCATGTGGGGAAGGGGAGGGGCATGGCGCACAACTAATCTAATTCCATTCATGAAGACACGTATCATAGAATGCGTCCCCAACTTCAGCGAAGGACGCGACCCGGAGAAAATCCGCAAAATCACCGATGCCATCACAGCCGTAAAGGGTGTGCGTCTGCTCGATGTAGACCCCGGCGAGGCCACCAACCGCACGGTCGTCACCTTCGTAGGGGAGCCCGAGGCCGTGGTGGAAGCCGCTTTCCAGGGGATTCGCCGTGCGGCGGAACTTATCGACATGCGCGGCCATCACGGAGCGCATCCGCGCATGGGCGCCACTGACGTATGTCCGCTGATACCGGTGGCCGGTGTCACTCTTGAAGAGTGCGCCGAGCTATCGCGCAAGCTGGCCGAGCGCGTGGCCGACGAACTCGGCATCCCCACATACTGCTACGAGGCTGCCGCACGCCGCCCGGAGCGCAAGAACCTGGCCGTATGCCGCGAAGGTGAATATGAGGCGCTCCCAAAAAAGATGGGCGACCCCGAAAAGGGTCCGGATTTCGGCAACCGCCCCTTCGACGAAGCTGCCGCACGCACCGGCGCCACCACCATCGGCGCGCGCGACTTCCTTATAGCCGTCAACTTCAACCTTAATACCACCTCCACACGCCGTGCCAATGCCATAGCATTCGACGTGCGCGAAAAAGGGCGCCCCGTGCGCGAGGGTGGCAAACTCACAGGCAAACCCCTCAAGGACGAACAGGGACGCCCCATAATGCAGCCCGGCACTCTGCCCGGCACCAAGGCTATCGGATGGTATATCGACGAATACGGCATCGCCCAGGTATCGATGAACATTACCGACATAGCCCGAGTGCCGCTCCACGTGGCATTCGATGAAGTATGCCGTGCGGCCCGCGAACGCGGACTGCGCGTCACCGGTACGGAAATCGTGGGACTCGTGCCCAAACGCACCCTTATCGATGCCGGCAAATACTTCCTGCACAAACAGCAGCGCTCAGCCGGTATCCCTGACGAAGAGATAATCCGCATAGCCGTCAAGTCGATGGGACTCGACGAACTCAAGCCCTTCGACGCCAAGGAGAAGGTGATTGAATATCTCGTGGCCGGCGACGACAGCTCCCGCAAACTCGTAGACCTCACGGCCCGCGGCCTTGCCGAAGAGACCGCCAGCGAATCGCCCGCTCCCGGCGGCGGCTCAATATCGGCCTATATGGGTGCCTTGGGTGCCGCACTGGGCACTATGGTGGCCAACCTTACGGCCCACAAGGCTGCCTACGACGACCGATGGGAAGAATTTTCCGACATCGCCGAAAAGGGGCAGGCCCTGATGGAGCGCCTGCTGCACCTGGTCGACGAGGATACGGCTGCCTTCAACCGCATCATGGCAGTCTTCGGAATGCCGAAATCCACCGATGCCGAGAAGGCCGCCCGCGCCGAGGCCATGGAGGCAGCCACTCTTTATGCCACCGAAGTGCCGCTGCACACGATGGAAGCCTCGTTTGAGGTATTCCCGATCGTAAGGGCCATGGCCGAGTACGGCAATCCCAACTCAGTGACCGATGCCGGAGTCGGCACACTGGCCGCCCGCGCCGCAGTGCGCGGAGCCTTCCTCAATGTAAAGATCAACGCTGCCGGACTCAAAGACCGCGCCAAAGCCGAGGCACTGATAGCGCGTGGCGCCGAGATTGCCGCAGCGGCAGCTCTTGAGGAAGAGACGATACTCAAAATCGTGGAGTCAAAAATCTGAGAAGTAATTCTTTTCATATGCGGGGAGCATGAGCCTGTGAAGGTAAGTGCTCCCTATTTCTTTTTCATGAATAACCCGATAGTGCGCCGGAGCGGGAGGGAAAATTCACATTCGCGGAAGGAAAGACTCCGGAATCGGTCTTATATAATGTATAATGCAACAATAATATGAAGATGAAGAAAATATGAAGATGAAGAAAGGATGGAATATAATGTCGTTATTTTGAAGATAACCAAAAAATGCGTATATTTGCAAAAATGCACTAAATCAGCCCGTAAGGGCTTTATCAAAACTCAAATCCAACTGACATTACAATCATGAGACCCACGACATTGCATATATCGGCAATAGCCCTGCTCCTCGCGGCCGGCACGGCTGCTGCCGTGGCCCAGACACCACAGCGTCAGGGAGGCGCCACGAATGAATCATACGAAGAATTCCGTAAGAAGACCCGCGAAAGTTTCGGCTCCTTCCGCGAAAAGGCCCACGAGGACTATCAGTCGTTCCGCAAGGAAATCAACAAGCGCTATGCCGACTGGATGGCAGGGAAATGGACACCCTCGGATGTGCATGATCCGATCGAGATACCCGAGCCGGAAGTGAAGCCGGTGCCCCCGGTAGTGCTCCCCGTCAAGGAAGATGAGCCTGATGTGGAGCCGGAGCCGGTGGAGGAAAAGGAGATTCCCACGGTGACGGTGGTGCCCGAGCCGGTGGTGCTCCCTCTGCTTGAACCGCAGCCGCAGCCTATAGTGCCGGTGACTCCGCCTCCGGTGGCGCCCGTAGTGCCGATGTCGGTGTATTATCTCGGCACCACAATCAATCTCTCCCCCTATCAGTCATGGCTCTCCGAAGGACGGCGCCTGACGCTCGACGACATGCCCCAGGCATGGACCACCATGAGCGATGGCCGCTACGAGCAACTTCTCGCCGAATGCCTCCGGGAGCGCACCGACCGCAACATGTGCGACTGGGCCTACCTCTGCTTCCTGCAGACCGTGACCGACCGCATATGCGGAGCCGACACCGATGCTTCGCGTCTGCTGACAGCGTATCTCTTCGCCCAGTCGGGCTATAAGATGCGACTCGGATGGGGCGAAGGGAAGGCCATGATGCTCTTCGCAAGCGATTACCTGATATACAACACACCCTACTACTTCGTAGGCAATGATCCGGAACGCTATTATCCCTTTGTGAAGGATAAGGTGAACAGTGTGGAAATATGCGATCTCGCCTTCCCTGAAGAGCACGCCCTGTCGCTGCGTCTCGACCGTCTGCCGCTGGTGGCAGAAGAGGCCACGGAGCCGCGTCAGCTTTCGTCGCGCCGCTACTCGGCCTTCAGTCTGGACATGAGCGTCAACAAGAACATGATTGACTTCTTCGACACCTATCCCACATCGGAAATCAATTACGATATGATGACCCGTTGGGGGATGTATGCCCAGACCCCGCTCACGGAGATGGTGGCCGCGCAGGTAGAGGAGAAGATGCGCCCGCTGGTGGCCGACATGTCGCAGCTCGACGTGGTGAAGCGTCTGCTCAACTGGGTGCAGACCGCTTTCAAATATGAATATGATGAAGTGGTGTGGGGCTACGACCGGGCTTTCTTTGCCGAAGAGTCGCTCTTCTATCCCTATTGCGACTGCGAAGACCGCTCGATACTCTTCTCGCATCTCGTAAGGCGCCTTACAGATGCAAGGGTGGCGCTGATACTCTATCCGGGCCATATGGCTACGGCTGTGAAATTCGACAGCCAGGACGTGAAGGGTGACTACATCACCATCAACGGAGAGAAATACACCGTCTGCGACCCGACATTTGTTAATGCCGGAGTCGGGATGACGATGACCGGAATGGACAATGCCCAGGTGACGGCCCTTGTGCTGCAATGAATTAGTAGTGAGGAATTAGTAGTGAGGAATTGGCGATGGGTGAATATCCCTCGGATTGGAGGAGGAAAATGACCTTTTAAGACTGTGAAGTTGTTGGACAAATATGAAAGAAACATGTAATAATGTGGTGGCATCGTCGGCCACCACGATGACCGCTTCGGACCGGAGAGTCCGGGTGGTATCGTTCGTATGGCAGCATATACTGCTGGTCTGCTCCCTGTTTATGATGACGATAGGGGTGGCGCTGACCATACGCTCGGGTCTTGGCAGCAGTGTCATATCCTCCATCCCGATGGTGTTTACACTTGCCGGAGGAGCCGGGAAAGCCCCGGCGCTGACGGTGGGAGAATATACCAATCTGATGAATGTGGCACTTGTGCTGATACAGATCCTCATATTGCGCCGGCGCTTTGAGAAGGTGCAGCTTTTCCAATTGGTCATAGGGTCGGTATTCGGCTTCTTCCTGGATATCTCGATGTGGCTCACATCGTCGCTTATCCCTACCGGACTTGCAGGGCAGATACTGGCGCAGCTGGTCGGATGTGTGGTGCTTGGTACGGCAGTGGCGTTTGAAGTGAAATGCGGCTCTGTCACGATGCCCGGCGAAGGAGTGCCGGCCGCCCTGTGCAAGGCTCGCGGAATGCACTTTGCCAAAGCCAAGATATGGGTCGACATCTCGCTGGTGACTGTGGCCGTCGTGTCGGGGTATCTGTTCTTCGGCCATTGGCTCTACACGGTAGTGGGTGCCGGCACCCTGTTTGCGATGGTATTCGTGGGGCTCGTGGTGAAATTCGTATCCCGCAGAATCGGCTGGTTTGACAAGGTGCTGCATTATCATCCCGGCTTCAGGAGATATTTCTACGGCCTCGCCCGCTATCTGCGGCATCACGGCTGAACGGATGCCAAGATGGTAAATATTTTCATTGCATAGGCGAATGCTGGCGCAAAGAAGAGAGATTTGAAGGTTGAAATGTGAAATATGTTAAAAACGATGTTGAAATATTGTCAATTGAAAAAATAAGAGTATATTTGTATTCTGAAGTCGGAAGTGACTGCATTCAGTCGCTGAAGGCAAGAGAGAGCCGGAGGCATTTGTCGTCTGCACAGCCAATGGCTCCTTAAAATTGACAACCTGAAAATCTTTCGACCTATGAAAAAAATCATACTGCTGCTTATGATAATGGCGTTTGGAGCTGCATCCGGCCATGCAAAGCTCAGATTGAAGAGCTTTCAGCCCACTACGAGTTCCTGCGTCATCGAGATAATCGACGACAAGGCGCGTCCCGACGCATCGCTGCAGAGCGCCACGCTCCGCAACGACGGGAAGGATTATGAGGCCACCTGGTATCAGAGCCGCACTGCCGCCGACGGGCATTCGGTAATCTACCGTATGGTATTCCCCTTCATGAGCAGCCTCAACCGTACGACAGTAATACTCGAGATCAACGGCAAAAAGGTCAAGAAAGAGATTACATCGGATATAATGGACTATCTGTGGAGCAATCCCGCTCTGCGTGACACATAAACCTGACAATATCGAAAACCTGACAACAGATGGATTATCCCATGCCCGACTGGGCCAAAGAGATGAATTGCGCGGTGACGGTGTGCGATGCCGACTGCAACATCATATACATGAACGATCTGTCGCGAGCCACCTTCGCTTCCTACGGCGCGGATCTCGTGGGGCGCAACCTGATGGAATTTCACTCAGGAAGATCGCAGGACATAATCCGCGGGCTGCTTGCCGAGGGTGGTACCAACAGCTACACGATCAGCAAGCACGGGCGACGCAAACTGATATATCAGACTGCGTGGCGCCGCGACGGCAAAGTGGCCGGGCTCGTGGAGCTCTCCATCGTACTGCCGGATGAAATGCCGCATTACGACCGCGGCTGACGGAATCGCTGCGGCTGATGCAACCAATTGAAACAACAGAAACAAAATTGAAGATATATGCTTAATCTGACACAAGAAGAAATCGATGCTCTGAAGAAGCATCTTGCAGAAGATGAGAGTCTGTACAAAGTGACTCCCGAACTTTTCGACCTCTTTTTCGAGGTGGGACGTGTGAAGACATTCGGCCGTCATGAGGTGATCATGCAGCCCGGAGTGAAGGCCCGCGAAGTATACGTAGTGATCGACGGCCTTGTGGCTTCGACCTATCTGAGCGGCAACAAGGTGGTGATGCATGCGCTTGCCACACCGGGCACGCTGATGCTGCACGGCGGCTCGTTCTTCAACCGCCGCCCGTCGTTCATGCAGTGGGAGGCACTGGTGCGCACACGCCTTCTCTGTATCCCCGAGGCCGCCGTGCGTCGATATATGATGGAGAGCCATGAGTTCGCACTGTGGATGCATGGCGTATCCGAGAACAATATCCTCAGCGCCGAAGAGAAGACCTACATCCTTGCCGACACAGCCGAACAGCGTTACCGCAAGCTGGCCACCAACCTGCCGCGCCGCGTGTTCAAGGAGCTGTCGTCGCGCGTGATGGCAAGCTATCTCGGCATCACGGAGCAGTCGCTCTCACGCATCAAGCGTATCGTGATCCAGGAAGACCGCGAGCGTGAGCGTGCCGTAGCCGAGGCTCGTGGCGAAGAATATTGATAATTGACTCTGGCGCACAACGGATGTTAAAGTGATATATTGATTGCATTCCAATCTGTAAATTGGAATGTTGAGCTGAACATTGAATTTTAAATTCCTCTGCGTCAGAGAGTAAAGAAATTTTTCTGACAAAATGATTTCGGAGGGTGTCAAACCGTATACAGGTTGTGACACTCTCCTTTCTCTTTTCCGATTTAATGTATATCAAGTGCTGCAAACGGTGTTAAATGCCTGACTTGATGTCAAAAGTACGGTATCATAATAAAATGATACCTGTGATTATTTTTACCATATGGTAAGGCTGCAAGTGGAGCCGAGTGGTAAATTTGCAGATATACAGACGAAGAGTTGACTGTTTGTATTCAAAACCCCGATATGAAAGCGAAGTTTTATATCGTATTGACGAGTGCGACTGTCAAGTGTTACCGAAGCTGCTGCGGTGTGATTGCGACGCAGGCACACCTGCCGGGAGAAACACATGAGACGAGACGGAACGGCAAGCCTGATTGACTACACAACAACCATTATAAACTAAACAAACGTGACAATGAAACAGATTTACCTATTAACACTGGCCTTGATGACTGGAGCGGCTTCTGCGCTTCCGGCTGTCGCCCCTGCCGGGATGGCCGGAGGGGGGTGGAGGCCTCCGGAGGCAGCGATGCCCGGACACGGTGTGAGGCCCGTGGCTCTTGAGGAGGAGCCGGCTCCTGACCGGATACAGTATCTTCCGGCAAATGCCGCGGCAACCCGCAGAGCGACTGTGCGCAAGCTTATCCGCCAGGGTGAAATGCTGATGGGATACAGCCTTTACAACAATCCGGGATTCTCGAAAGGGATGAGCCGCCTTGATCTGGCAGGACATGCCGATTTCCTTTGGATTGACCCCTATGCCGCCGAGTATTATCAGCCCACTGTAGGATGGCTGCGCGATGAGCGGCTCTGCTGTTTCATGAAATATCAGATATTCGAAATCGAGGACTACCGATACGTGGAAATGGATCCCTACACGGGTGAGATCCTTGACGAATATAAAGTGCCGCTATATGACGAAGTGACAGGATTCGACAATTATCTGCCACTCTACATTTCGGCTGCCTATAATCCGGATGACGGCATGATATGGGGCTATTCGAGCAATGAAGGGGGAAGTGGATACTCCTTCGTGCAAGCCTCCGCCACCGAGCCCGGGAAGCCCACCGCGATAGTGGAGAAAGAGGATTACAGCCGGGTATGCGCATCAATATGCTATAATCCGAAGGATAAATCGCTTTACGGTGTCAACCGTGAAAATAATTTTGTCAGGATAGAATCCGACGGCTCCCAGACCGTACTGATGCCGATAGGGGAGCGCACAGCCTATGCCCGCGCCGCCCTGATGTATGTGGAGGATGAGGATTATTTCCTTTGGAACTGCCAGCTCGTCGACGGCACCACCGGGCTGTGGTGTATCGATCCGTCGACATCACAGGTGGCGGTGATTGTGGATTACCAGAATGAAGCCTCCTTGCCCATATTGTTCTTCGGCAAGACTGACCGCGATCCGAAAGCCATTGCGGCTCCGGTGATAGATTTCGTTGACTTCGGAATGGGTCAGACCGATGGCCGGATATCGTTCTTCATCCCGACAGCCAAATTCGACGGCACTCCCATGCAGGGCACCCTGGACTGGAGAGTGAGTGTGGATGATGCCTTATATGCGCAGGGGAGCGCTGAGGCCGGCAAAAAGGTGACGGTGGATTTCAGTGCGCTTGAAAGGGGAGAGCATACTTTCTCCTTTGCCGTATCTGCCGACGGACTGGAGAGCCCGGAAGCAAGAAAAACGGTATTTGTGGGTTACGACACTCCGCTTGCCCCGACTGATGTGGCGCTGAGTGAGACGGAAATCACATGGACGGGCGTCACACGCGGCGTAGACGGCGGATATCTGGATATGGACGGCCTGGTGTATCACGTATACCTGAATGACGAGGAAATCGGTGTGACACGCGATTGCCGTCTGCCGCTCGAGGCCGACCTTTCGCAGCTCCCGTATGCCGGATATTCGGCAAAGGTGACAGCCGACAATGCGGGATACATTTCAGACGAATCGAAAGCTTCGGAGCTAATGACCGTAGGATTGCCCTGGACTCCGGATCTGCAGATTGTGCCTACCGAGGGGCAGATGAAGGCTTTCGCCGCATATGATGCCAATAAGGACGGTTATGTGTGGGGCATGATGTATCTTGACGATGAGGGAGCATGTCTGCGAGACCCGACATGCGACGGCGCCGGCAACGATGACTGGCTCTTCACTCCCCCGATTGAGATTTCGGATATCACGACTGACTATGAACTGGCGCTCGATATCTGCAATAAGAGTGAATCGTACCGAAATCTATCGGTACAGGTGAAGCTCTGCACGGCAATGGATCCGGATGCCGTGGTAAAAGAGCTCATAGACTACAAACCCAAAGATAATGACAAGGCATTCAACAGGGTGTCGCAGGTATTCTCAATTCCCGAACCGGGAGTGTATTATCTGGCATTCTATGTGGAGAGCGGTCCATACCAGATGGGTATCCGCATGAAGGATATCGAGGTGAAGCGCACCGGGACGAGTGTGCCGCGCCCCGACCGTGTAGTCAATCTTATAGGTGTGGGGGCACCCAAGGCCGAACTTAAGGCTAACGTGGAGTTCGCAGTCCCCTCCCGATTCCTTTCGGGCGATGCGATTCCGGCCGGTGAGGAGATCACGGTAGAAGTGCAGTCGGGTGTGGAGACAGTCACTCTCGCCGGCAAACCCGGAGAGATACTGGCATGCGACATCACGACCGAACAGGGTGACAATGAGGTGCGCGTAGTGCCGATGTACAACGGTCTGCCCGGGCATATCAGCACCATCAACATATATTGCGGTTATGATATCCCCGGGGCGGTGCAGAGCCTGACAGGCTCCGTATCGGAGGATAACCTGACTCTCCATATCGACTGGACTCCTCCCACGGAGGTGGGAGAGAACGGCTACTATGTGGATCCCGAAAACGTGACATACAAGATATACCTCAGCACCGAGAACGGCTGGACCGAAATCGATGAGGTCGACAAGGATACGCGCACCTATAGCTTCGGTGTGGCTCCCAATAACGGGCTGCAGTCGGAATGGCTCGGTGTGGTGCCGGTAAATGAGGCCGGAGAGTCGCCCTCGATGCCTTATATGAGCGACATGCTCGGCACTCCGTATGCCGTGCCGATGAAGGAGACGTTTACGGATGCCTCTCTTGACTGTCCGCCGCTGCGTGTGATACGCATAACTGACCTGGATGGCTATACCGAATGGACTATGACCAACCCGAAATATGTGCATGATTCGTTTGCCAATGAATCGGGTGTATGTCTGAAGGGTAGCACTCTGGAAAAGGAGACCACCGGAATGCTGATGCTTCCCAAGGTAAGCACGGCGGGACTTGATGCGGCGCATGTGCGCTTCAACGTATGGACGGGCCCCGGCATGGCAGCCATCTTCATACTTGGAGAGGTATATGATCAGGAAGGAATGATTGAGCTGGGCACAGTGCCGATCGGTGAAGGCTGGACCGACTATGAGATCGATCTGCCTGAATCAATGCTCGACCATCAGTGGATAGCCCTCTATGTAATGGCCTACTATCCGACTACCAATTATTTCACACTGATTTCGAATTACAGTGTGAATGCAGGAGTGTCGGATTCGGGTGTGGGTGAGACATTCATCGACTCCGCAGCCGAAGGAATCTCGGGAGGCCACGGATGCATCGTATTGCGCGGTCATGCCGGAGAGCAGGTATCGGTATATGCGATGGACGGATATGCCGTGAAATCGGAGAAGGTGACTTCTGATCTGCATATGCTCAATATGGCGAAGGGGATGTATGTGGTCAATGCCGGAGGCAAAACGGCGAAAGTGACAGTAAGATAAGAGAGCGCCGGCATCAGGCCGGAGCTTATGGCGACGGCGGCAGGACATGGCCTGCCGCCCCCCGCCTCAAACAGAATCAGACTTATGAAACAGAAATATTTCATAGCGGCTTTCGCAACGATTGCAGCTATCGCAACCGGTAATGCCGGGATTACACAGCCGCACCCCTCTTACTTCGAGGATTTCAGCACGATGGAGTCAAGAGAGCTGGTCGATGGGTGGACTACCTATGGCCGTGGTTGCACCCCGATTGCCGACTGGCAGCCGCTTTTCGGCACTACGGGTGAAGCCCCTTATTACATGGTGCTGGAAATAGCCGGCGTCAGAGGGGCATTCAGTAACTCCTCGTTTGTGCAGGATATCGGTGCCGACGAGTGGCTGGTCACTCCGGCAATACATGTGGAAAGCGACAACGAACTGCTGATGCTCACCGTAGGGGCATTCGGAGAAAACCGACTCAACGAATATCAGGTATTCCTGTCGGACACGGGCAATACGAAAGAGGATTTCGTAAATGCCCCGATAATCGTAAGTACCCTCTATGGATGGGACGACGGGCTGAATACCAAGAGATCTGTGGCCGTCATCAAGGGGTATGAGGGGAAGGATATCCATCTGGCTTTTGTCAACCGCAGCAAGGATTCCGGCCTGCTCGGTGTGACGGAGATGAAGATGGCGCCGTATCTGATGGATGTGCTCAATGAGACTCCTCAGGTAATGCCACAGGGGGAGAGCTTCGGAATCAGTGTGGCCACTACGGTGTACACCACCGAAGAAGTGCGCGGACTGAAGGCCGAGCTGACTACCTCTAACGGGCTGACACGCATCATGGACATTGACAAGACCCTTCTGCCTACCGGCACTCCGCTCAACATCGTCTTCCCGGATGAGGTGGTAATGGATGTGGATAAGATAGAGTACACGGTCACTCTGACTCCCTGCATAGGTGATGATGTGACTCCTACGGTAGTGACAGGGATGGTGACGCAGCCGTCTACGTCCTATCCTCCCGTAGCTGTGGTAGAGGAATTTACCGGCGCATGGTGTACGCACTGTCCTCGTGGCGCCGCATATATGGAATATTACCACGATACGTATACCGGTGGCGACAAAGGACGCGTAATAGGCATCGCACTGCACTCGCAGGATGCCATGGAGATCTCCGGACGGGCCTATCTGTCGCTGGCCATGGAGGCTTCCAATGCCGACGGATATCCGGGTGCATTCTTCTCACGGACCCTGTCGGGCGATCCGAGTGATGTGGAGACTCTGGAATCGGTGCTTGGACGGACTTTCTATTCATCGGTGGCTATCGAAAGGGTAGCCACTGCGACCGATGCTTTCGACAACCCCGTTCTGACAGTGACCTGTAATGTGGAGAATGCCTATCCGAAACAGAATATCGACCAGCGTCTGGCCATTGTGGTGGTGGAGAATGATGTGCGTGGTGATACACCTGACTACAATCAGACCAACTACTTCAGCAAGATGCCACAGGTCACCATTGAATCGACCTACGGAGAGGAGCTGTGGCCTTACTTCGAATTCTATGCGGAGGCCACCAATCCGGTACCGTACACCGATATGGTGTATCAGCACGTGGCGCGTGGCATATATCCCGACTACTATGGAGCCTTGATAGAGAGTGAGTGTGAGGCGGAAGTGCCGGTGGGAATCGAACTGACAGTGCCGGTGCCCGACAATGTGCTGAAGCGTGACAATATATCGGTAGTGGCGCTTCTGATCGACAACCGCACCGGTCAGATCCTTTATGCCGATGAAATGGATGCCTCCGGCTTTGTCGGGACCGATATCCCCGATACCCCAGATACCCCGGATTCTGTGGAGACACTGGCCGAAGAGGGGATAGCTGTGGCCTGCGACGGCAACACGTTGACGGTGCGTGCCGATAATGGCGCGGATGTGGATGTGTATGCTTCCGACGGCTCGCCGCTGGGCAGAGGAAAAGCCGCTCCGGAGTATCGGCTTTCTGTGGAAGGTGTGCGGGGCATGGCTGTGGTGCGGGTGCGCACGGCGGCAGGAATATGTGTGAAGAAAATCATCATCTGATATAGTGAACGGTCTGTCGCAGCGGCCCGTCTGTTGCGGCAGACCAATCTTGAAGTCGGAAAATAATTAAATCGGAAAACAATTAAAATCAGTATAATATGAACGGAATTTTACTTTCTTTCGCAAGCGTTGCTATTGCGGCAGGTGTGGCATTGCCATCAGCTGCATATGCCGCCGATGTGACTCCGACCGTACTGACATCGGCCACTCCGGCGGATGGTTCCACGGTAGAGAAACTCAGCACCGTAATGACTCAGTGGGAATATGCCGAGACCGATTTCGACATCGACATCAGCAGAGACAAGCAGGCTGTAAGCCTGACCGATGGAGAGGGGACTGTAGTGACCTACGGTTCGCTGCGCAACACCCCCTCGGGCATCCAGATCAATCTTGATGAGGAAGTGACGGCTCCCGGCGAGTACACACTCACCATCAAGCCCGACATGATATGGGTAATCGGTGATATCGATGAAGAGACTTGGGATTACATCCCGATGGAAGGGAGCTACAACGCCGAGACCGAGCTGCACTACACCATAGCACCGGCCGTGGCACCCACAGTGCTGGTATCAGCCAATCCCGAGGACGGCTCGACCGTAGAGAAACTCTCTACCATCATGACCGTATGGGATCATGCCGAGACTGAAATCGATATGGATGTCAATCCGAGCAAGACAGCCGTCACAGTGACCGATGCGACGGGCACGGTGGTGACCAACGGTTCGCTGCGCAACACCATGAGCGGCATTCAGATCAACCTTGACGAAGAAGTGACCGCCCCGGGCGAATACACAGTGACAATCGCAGCCGACATGATATGGGTAATTGCCGATATCGATTGGGATACGTTTGAATACATCCCGATGGAAGGGAGCTACAACGCCGAGACCGCGCTGCACTACACCATAGCACCCGCCGTGGCGCCCACAGTACTGGTATCGGCCAATCCCGAGGACGGCTCGACTGTAGAGAAGCTATCCTCCATCATGACGGAATGGGATCATGCCGAGACTGAAATCGATATGGATGTGAATCCGAGCAAGACAGCCGTCACAGTGACCGATGCGACGGGCACGGTGGTGACCAACGGTTCGCTGCGCAACACCATGAGCGGCATTCAGATCAACCTTGACGAAGAAGTGACCGCCCCGGGCGAATACACAGTGACAATCGCAGCCGACATGATATGGGTAATTGCCGATATCGATTGGGATACGTTTGAATACATCCCGATGGAAGGGAGCTACAACGCCGAGACCGCGCTGCACTACACCATAGCACCCGCCGTGGCGCCCACAGTACTGGTATCGGCCAATCCCGAGGACGGCTCGACTGTAGAGAAGCTATCCTCCATCATGACGGAATGGGATCATGCCGAGACTGAAATCGATATGGATGTGAATCCGAGCAAGACAGCCGTCACAGTGACCGATGCGACGGGCACGGTGGTGACCAACGGTTCGCTGCGCAACACCATGAGCGGCATTCAGATCAACCTTGACGAAGAAGTGACCGCCCCGGGCGAATACACAGTGACAATCGCAGCCGACATGATATGGGTAATTGCCGATATCGATTGGGATACGTTTGAATACATCCCGATGGAAGGAAGCTACAACGCCGAGACCAAGCTGCACTATACCGTATCTGATTCCACAGGGGTAGATGCAGTGGCATCCGAGGGTGTAAAACTTGTTGTAGCTGACGGCACCATCGCAGTAGCCGGAGCACCGCAGGCCGAGGTATCTGTATGGAATGCCGCCGGACAGTGCGTGGCCAACGCTGCTCTGCAGCCCGGCATCTATGTAGTGAGCGTAAGCCTTGACGGCAAGAACTTCACAGCGAAAGTGGCAGTGAAATAACATTACCTCCCCCTGTGCCACCGGCTTCAGGGACGTAATACAGAAGAATAGAAGAGCGTCGCTTCCTCCAAAGCAGGGGAGCGGCGCTCTGATTCTGTATACACCGAGATACATTCCGATTTAAAGATGTAGCGAATGTTCGGCGGCAGAGGTGGATGGGCTTCGGAGTCGTAGATGATGGTTGAGCCGGTGAGAATGGAGATGATTATCTTTGGCGGTTCGGAATGGCGATGGATTCTGCAATTGAATTAAGGAAGAGAAAAGTTTCACGTCCGGGAGGTAGAGGTGTAAGAGGGGAGAGGATTAACAGTGAGCCGCGGGAGCATTGGTCGAAGTCATGGGCTGCCGGTTTCTCGCGTATTCCGAAAGGCTGATTAGAGATAAGGATAATCTTACCGCCCGCTTCCTCACACTCTTTCCTTACTTTCTTCTCAGCTTGAGAAATAAATGGAGAGACCAGAACTCCTCCATTTTCATATAAATGTCTCCATCTCCGATGCTTTGCATATAACACAGCTTCTGAATCAGCGCGATGAATCACTACCGACCCTTTAAATGGATTCTTAAGCAACTGAAGATTGCCGTAGGCTTGCCATTGAGAACCGTTGATTTCAAGATTGTTGAGGCATTGGAAGAAAAGCGGATTCTGCCTTCTCTCCAATAATCTTTTAGGGTTGTCCTGGATATATCTGATGATTGTCTGAAGGTCGTGGGAAGGGAGCAGATAGCGGTCGTGAAAGTCAGGGATGAAGATGTCTTTTATTTCGGGGTAAGAGATTCTTATTACTTGTCCGGTCTTCACTTTCATCATACCGATATATCTTCCGAGAACGCGTGGGAGATAATCGCGTACAAAGATGGCAAAATGAATATGATCAGGCATGATGACATATTGCAGAATTTGCAGGGATGGGTGGAGAGAAGGGAAGTTGAGGATTTGCCGCTCAATTATTTCCCCGATATGGGTTCGGGAGACCAATGGATTGGCGGGAGTGCCGGAAATTTTAGAAAAGACAGGACAAGCCGGGGCTTTACTAATGGTGATGTGATAAATGCATCGGCCTCTGTAATCATGCTTTGGATCTCTGCCCATAGATAGGATAATTATAATAGTTAGAATTTTATCCGCAATTATCCGCAATTAGCCGCAAGCGGGCGTTTACGCTGACTATCCATCTCAGCCGCAAGCGGCTTTTGCGCTGACGGACAATCTGAGCCGCAAGCGAGGCTTTTGCTCTGACCGG
>CAMWRH010000037.1 GCA_947176605.1 uncultured Porphyromonadaceae bacterium | reverse complement strand
CAGCTGGGCGTAGCCCAAGCTGTCTGTGCGCGGACTGCATATCCCCTCTCTACCCCCTCCCCTGCTGTCGCTTCGCGACAGCAGGGGATACATTTACAGTCCACGCCTCGACGTATAGTGTTGTCGCTCCGCGACAAAGAGAAGAGAGTGTGGTCTTTATCCGCGCACAGGCTGCTTCGGCTACGCCTCGCCGCCGGTACGCTTAACAGGCCATGTAACCGCTCCGCGGTTAGGAGCTACTATTAATGTCACTTAGGTTACTTTCGGTGGCGCGGCCTTGCTGCCCGATGAAGGACGCGGGAGGCGCGGGTTGGCACTGAAGATGGTTGTGAGGGGACTTGTGCGCGGGAGGCGCTTTTCTCGGCTGCGCCGTCCGGCACCGCAGAATACATTATTTTTCTAAACCTATAGGTTGCATTTATCCTCACGATTCATTAACTTTGCAATATAATCAAACGTTTTAGTAGTATGGAATTTGCAAGGATAATCAATGGCCATGATCATTTATGGGCGGTCAAATCACCTGAAAAAGATACGGATGAGTTGACTTTACTGTTTCGTAAATGGAACAATGGTGAGTTCCTTTTTGATTTTTTCATGGAAAATCTTGACGACCTTAAGGATTTTTTTCATATCCAAAGAATTGAGGAGGCTGTAACGGATACATTTGAAGATGCAGAAGCACTACAGGAACTTATTCTTGATTTTCCATACACTGAAAATCTTGATGAATTATTCAAGCCTCTTGACGTAACCGACAACCGGACACGTGAACTAAGCCGGGAAAAAGCCCGTAACTGGGACAGACGAAAACACGCAAGTTGGTTGAGAATATATGCAATCCGTCTTGAACCGAATATTTATGTTGTGACTGGTGGTGCAATCAAACTCACTCGCACAATGCAGGAACGGAAACATACTTTGGAACAGCTTGAGAAACTAAACCGCTGTAAAGCTTATCTTAAAGCTAATGGCGTATTCGATCAAGACAGTTTTGTTGAACTTACTAATGAAAACTGATATGGATGACAAGACAATTCAATTTCTTAAGGCGCACGAAAGTGCTATCCCATCCGGTTTTACAGAGGAAGCCAACTGGCGTAGGGAAAATGCCGGATGGCTGCGTTGGTCGCGCCAAATGGCGGCAACGCTGATGGGATATATGCAGATCCACGGTATGAAACGTGCCGACCTGGCGGCGCGCCTTGGTGTGAGTCCTCAGTATGTAAGCAGGCTGCTTTCGGGTACGGAGAATCTGAGTTTCAAGAGTATCGCCAATATTGAGGACAAACTCGGCATTTCATGCCTCTCCATGGTGTGAAAGGTTACTTTCGGTGACTCGGGGTAAGGACGCGGATGGAGGTTACTTTTAGAGACTCGGCGTTGCTGCCCGGGGGAAGGGACGCGAAGGGCGCGGATTGGCGCTTTTCGCGGCTGCGCCGTCCGGCACGTTGAGCACACCGATTCCGCGCCCTTCGCGCCCATTCGCGCCCTTCGCGTCTCATCCCCGGGCATCTGTCAGTATCTACCCAGGAGTAAACCCGCGTCCCCCGCGACTCCCGCGTCTCATCCCCGGGTCAACTGACAGTAATTTCCAAGAGTAAACCCGCGCCTCCCGGATAGCTGACGCCGGGACGCTAATAGCATCCTCAGCGCCCCCAAATTACAAGCGCTGAACGGTTGCTGTTGCAGATATGAGGCGTTGGGAGCAGTTTTTAGTTTGAGAAAGTTTAGATATTTAAATATTTTTTGTATTTTTGCGGAAAATATCTTTCAATTTTGGAGAGACTGCGTTATCCTGATTTGAAGTGCTTCGTTTGCCGTACTGAATGAGAGCGAATACGGTCATCTCCTCCAGGTTCGGGTTATTGCCAACTCTGACAGCAACCATGTAATTACGGAATGGAAATTAAAAAAAACATATCTATACTTTCGCTTCTTTTGATGCCCTCGTTGGTTTATTTTTCTGAGGCTAAAGAGTATATCGTCCCTCTATGGGAGGGACCTCTCTTGCGGCTTGAAGATTCGCAATTCACCTACGATGGGATAGATACTCTCCGCCTGCCCCTGTTAGATGATCTGGAGGGGCATCTTATAGTTAACATCCCGGCGGCGGATACATTACATCCCCGGATAAAATTGACATCTATTGATTCCACAGGGAATGAGGATAATTTACCGGTCTTAATCGAGCTGTCGCCCGACGGACGGACTATTACCATCATCGGAAGTGATCAACCCCTGTCGTGGAGCTTACTGGATTCAGACTCTTGCAGGGTGAGTATTCCCGCCGGATATTTTGAGTTCATTCCACATCTGGAGGAAGTGACCGAAATGCCCTACCCTATCGATACACTCCTTAATCTCCGGATCCCGGGATATTTCCATAAAGCGGGAGACCCCTGGAATGGGCCGGCATTGCTTACCATACACGATGATGATGGAGTGGATTTCAAGATTCCTTCAAGCGGTGCGCCGGGAGTGCCTGATCGCAACGGTTATTTCTCAATTCTTTATCCTCTGCTTGAAAGCCTGGGGATACGAGGTTGTCTTTCCGCCGAGGGCAAACGCATAGGTATGACTTCCGAGCCGCCCGCAATAAACGATAACGGCCGCATTATGCTGCGCCTCCAAAACGAACGCGGATGGGAAGTGATGTCACATTCTATGGAAGTGCTTGGCGAGCATCTCAACAACTGGGTTGTCGACAGTCTTACATCGGAGTATGCCCTGCGGCTCCTTTCCTCACATGAGTATATGGGTAACGGAGCGGAGTGCCCGAGTGTATACGACCTGCAGACGCAGCGGCAGTATTTCCCTGCGCCCGGCAATGAAGAATGGATCGAGGCCTCGGCGAGGGAGATTAAACCCTATGCGGCAGATCCGGAATCCGGACGCGTCAGGATGTATGTGCCTTCACATGATGTCGACTATCACTGGGGCGAGTGGTTCAGATTGGCGGATGAATTCGGATTCCGTTCCAAAGTCTGGGTGCAGCATAATGCCATCGGTTCGCATCAGTACAGCAGTGCGGTCAACGGCATCTCTCCGTACGGATTCTGCGACATGGTCCCTCCTGACCAATATAACCTTCCACCGGTCCGCTCCACCCTTACCCGACTGATGATGGAAGGTCAGTCAGCCCCGAATTACAAGGGTGAGGGAACTGATGACAATACCTGGGATGACGAGCAGTACGAATTTTTCAAGTATTGGATTGACAGAGCCGTGGAGCATAAGGGGTGGCTCGTCATGGGATTGCATGCCTACCGGAAATGCTGGCGTAATTATCTGCCCGGTTCTCTCGTATCGGAAGGGGGTGATTACCCCGACGAATGGGTAGACCCTCTCGCTACGATGGATTTTCTCAATGACCCTCTTACTCCCCCTGAGGCACTCGGCATATCGGAGTGGAACGAATGGTATCCTTGTCCGGGTTCACGCCTTGATATGCTTCGGGAGATATTAAGATATGCCCTTGATGCCGGAATGATCAATGTCACCTCTACCGAAGGGTTCGACCTAATGGGGAACACCCTGGCGGAAGGATACTACAATGGGGGAAGCCGTATCGGCATGGATCATATGCATCTTATCGACGACCGGGAAATATACCCTCACTACGTGGTGGGCGCCAATGGTGAGGAATCATATTATATGCCATGGCACTCTGACTCAATTTCTTTTGGATTCAGAGTCAGAGAGCCTCTCCGGGTCCCGGAAGATATCACCGTAGGTGTGTTTAGGATTAATAATGCGGGTAGAGGTGAGAATGCGACTGATCCATGGAAAGAAGATGCCGATTGGCTGGAATATACCGGAGACGAAGCGCCGGCAGCTCCCCCGATGCTGATGAATCTGGATGGGACAACCATACGGAAAGGTTATGAGAAATCCATTTCATTAGCCGGACTCCCGTCAGGCATCTTATTAGCCGTCATCCATTTGGAGAACGGGAAGTCTATCTATAGAAAGATTCTACGCTAAGGATCTCTCGCCAAGTCTCTTCTCTCTACTATCCCCGCTGTCGCTTCGCGACAGCGGGGTATACATTTACAGTCCACGCCTCGACGTATAGTGTTGTCGCTCCGCGACAAAGAATAGGTGGGGAGAGCTTTAGCCGCGCACAGGCTGCTTCGGCTCCGTCGCGCAGCCGGTACGCTGTTAACAGGCCATGCAACCGCTCCGCGGTTAGGGGGGGGCATACGGCTCTCCGCGGTTAGGGGGTAGTATGGGGTTTGGCCGCGCACAGGCTGTATTTACGGCGCCCATAAAACTAAAGATCCCGCGTCCCCCGCGACTCCCGCGTCCCTCCCCCGGGGCATCTGATAGTGGCTAAGCAGTCATCCATTGGGGAATCCTCACGCTGCTGCGGTCGCGACAGGTCGCGACCCTACAAATGAACACCCCAAGCCTAACGCCTAAAACCTAAAACCATACGACGACACCTAACGCCTCCAGTCGTAGGGATAGCGGGTGATGTCGCCTTCCACGAGGTTGGAGCCGCTCTGCACCTCGATGAAGGTCAAGAGGGTGTCGGCACGCAGGGCGTGGCGGCACCCTTTCGGGATGAAGACGGTGTCGCCCCGGCGCACGGCGCGGCGCTCGCCGTCGAGCACTACCTCCCCTTCCCCCTGGATAAAGGTCCACACCTCGTCGCGGCACGCATGCTGCTGGTAACTCAGCGCACATCCGGGATTGACCGTCAGTTGCTTCGTCAAGGCGCAGAATCCATCGGCAAACTCTACCTGGTCGATTACCTTATACCATCCCCAGCGCCGCTCCTCAAACATCGGACGGTCCTTCAGCCGCCCGGCAAAGAGCTTCACATCCTCACTGCGCCCTTTCTCGCTCACCAGTATCCCGTCGGGGGAGGCCGCCACGATAAGGTCGCGGGTGCCGATGCACATCAGGGGGATGTCGAGTTCATTGATGATATGGGTGTTCTGCTGCCGTCCGTCGGTCAGCACGTTGCCGTAGGTGGTATGCTTCAGGGTGTCGGTCAGGGTGAGCCATGTGCCGAGGTCGCGCCAGTCGCCGTCGTAGGGCACTACGGCCATCGACTCCTCGCGCTCCACCACTTCATAGTCGAAACTGTTGGCCGGATAAACGTCATAATGCTCGCGCACCTCGTCAAACGACGGGTAATCCACATACCGCCGCGAGATCCCGAGCAGGTAGCCCAGACGGAAGGCGAAGACACCGCCGTTCCAGAGGGCACGGTCGGCGATGAGGCGTTCGGCTTCTGCCACATCGGGTTTCTCTACAAACCCGCGTGCCATATAGGCCCCTTCGCGCGGGGCGGCATAGTCGGGCTGCACGTAGCCGTACTTGGCCGAAGGGTAGGTGGGGAGTATCCCCATCAGCACGAGTCGCGCCATATCGCGCTCCACGCACTCCCCCATCCTTGCGATGGCCTCGAAATATCCGGGGCCGGTGTAGGGGTCGCAGGGGAGCACTACGGTCACCTCATCGTCCGCACACCCCTTCACCTTCGAGAGATACTCGGCGGCCAGACAGATGGCCGGCAGCGTGCGGCGGCGTTCAGGCTCGGTCACCACAGCGATATCCTTGCCGAGCTGCGACTCGATGGCATCGCGCTGTATCAGGCTCGTGGCCATCGTGAGGTCGGCCTGTATACCCGACTCGCGGATCTGGCGCACCACGCGCTGCACCATCGACTCCCTCTCTTCCGAGCCGTCGACCGGAAGGAGCTTCAGAAACTGTTTCGACCGGGCATCATTGGAAAGCGGCCACAAGCGTGAACCCGATCCGCCCGAAAGCATTATAATCTGCATTGCGGTTTTAGATTTAAGTGCCCGCTCAGGCTTCATGCTGCCCGGGGACAATGAGTTTTGAATGGAGTTTTTCCTTCTGAAGCAAGTATCCGGATTTAATTCATACAGACCCGCAGACGGTATAAAGGATTTCCCTTCACTTACTGACGTTTAAATCCGGGCACTTACTTATTTAACAATTTTTCTCCCGATTCGATTCATCAGCCATATCCGCTTCCTTATCCTCATCGGAATCATCCACGATCCGGAGCGCCGGACTACGGTAGCCGAATTTCTCCCGGCGCATTATGCCCAGACCCACCACATAGGGGAAGAGCCATGAATACCACGACGGATAGGCACGCTGCAGGAATATCAGACACATCAGCACGAAGAAACTTACGGCATACCGGCGGTTGACTCCTCCGGGGATTATCAGCAGATAGAGCAACCCTACCAGCACGGCGCCCACAATGCCGTAACGCAGGATGAAGATCTTATACCCCGCGCCATTAATCTTGAGCGTACTCGCCTTCTGTGTGCGCACTCCGAGCACGGCTGTGCCGTCTTTCATGCACTCCTTGAAGAAGTAGTCGGTATGCCGGAGCGTGCGGTTATTGCCCTTGATACCCTTCTGGTCATCGTATTCGAGACGTTCGAATATCAGTTTGTTGACGGCATTTTCGCCGCTGTTCCATATCACGGTCACGAAGAGCCACGCACCTGCCAGCACCACTACCACACCCAGCATCGAATATATATTGCGGATCTTCACGAAAGCCCATCCGATGGCCAATGTAAGGTAACCGGCCAACGAGAATGAGAGGAAAATCGATAACAGAAGTATCCACATCAGCGGCTGGCGCCGCATCTGGAAACGGTTGGCAAACAGCAGCAGACAGCATATCATCGACTGATGGCCCGGCTCCAGGAACGGACCGCCGAAACGGAACACGCCCGCATTCTCCGACAGGTACATGTTGGTCTTCATGAAGAAGAAGTAATTGTCGAATGTGGCGTAGGAGTTGGATATCTCATGCGGCAGGAAGGGGAAATTGGGGAGCGGCACCACGAAATGCAACGCGAAGAATCCCAGACTCACCGCCATGATGATGCAGAACCATTTGGTCACGAAGTCGAGCAGATTCTGCTGATAGTTCTTTTCAAGCACAAACAGCAGCACCGCCGGGATATACGACATGAATGTGATGATGCCGTAATTAGGGTCGATGATGAAGGCCGAATACAGTGAGTAGATCACCACCATGATCGCTATGCCTATCGCCCGGGGTGTGACTTTGGCCTGGAAGTGGCCGAACGCAAAACAAAGCAGCATCAGTCCGCTCACAATCATCGGAATGTAGTTGCGCGGCAGGAGGAAAGAGAACCATATGAAACTGGAAACCAGCAGATACAGCAGGTTGACGAATTTAAATAATTTCCACATAGGTCAAACTCAATGGGTTTGTTTAGTCGTTCAGTCCCGGCGGAAGAGATCGCGGGTGTATACTTTGCCGGCCACGTCGTCGAGAGAGGCATCGAAGCGGTTGGCTATGATGGCGTCGGAGCGGCGTTTGAACTCTTCGAGGTCATTGACCACGCGGCTCCCGAAGAAGGTGGTGCCGTCGGGGAGCGTGGGCTCGTAGATTATCACGGTGGCCCCTTTGGCCTTGATGCGCTTCATCACACCCTGTATCGACGACTGGCGGAAGTTGTCGCTGTTAGACTTCATCGTAAGGCGGTAGACTCCGATCACGCATTCGCGTTCGCGCCAGTGGTCGTAGCTGTTGCCGGCCGCATAGGCGTAGTATCCGGCCTTTTTGAGCACGCGGTCGGCTATGAAGTCCTTGCGGGTGCGGTTGCTCTCCACGATGGCCGACATCATGTTCTGCGGCACGTCGGCGTAGTTGGCCAGCAGCTGCTTCGTATCCTTGGGCAGACAGTAGCCGCCGTAGCCGAAGGAGGGGTTGTTGTAGTGCGAGCCGATGCGCGGGTCGAGTCCGATACCCTCGATGATGGCCCGCGAGTCGAGCCCCTTTACCTCGGCATAGGTGTCGAGCTCGTTGAAGTAGCTCACACGGAGCGCCAGATAGGTGTTGGCAAAGAGTTTCACGGCCTCGGCCTCCTTCATACCCATGAAGAGCACCGGTATATCGGTGGCCAAAGCACCGGCCTGGAGCAGGTCGGCGAATACGCGGGCCTGTGCGGCGAGATACGGCATGTCGGCCAGGCGGCTGATCGCTTCGTTCTCTTCGTCAAACCCGTCGGCCTCTATGATCTTCGGCACTCCCACTATGATGCGGCTCGGATAGAGGTTGTCGTAGAGTGCCTTGCTCTCGCGCAGGAACTCGGGGGCGAACAGGAGGTTGAGGCGCTCCACACCCTGACGGGCATAGCGGAGATAGAGCGAACGGCAGTAGCCCACCGGGATAGTCGACTTTATCACGATCGTGGCCGTGGGGTTGACGCTGAGCACCAGGTCGATCACCTCCTCCACCTTCGATGTGTCGAAGTAATTCTTTTCGGGGTCGTAGTTGGTCGGGGCGGCCACGATCACGAAGTCGGCTCCGGCGTAGGCCGCGGCCCCGTCGAGGGTGGCGCGGAGCGAGAGCTCCTTCTCGGCGAGGTATTTTTCGATATAGTCGTCCTGAATCGGAGAGACGCGGCGGTTGACCATCTCCACCTTTTCGGGCACCACGTCGACCGCCGTCACGTCATTATGCTGTGCCAGCAGTGTGGCCAGGCTCATCCCTACGTAGCCTGTGCCGGCCACCGCTATGTTGTATCGTTTCATAAATATTTATGAATCAGTGATTATGCAAAGGTTATCGGAGTATCAGCCGGTCGGTATTACGGCATACTGCAGTCCGCACCTTATCATTACTATAACTGTAGCCTTTATGTTTTATTATAGCACACCAAGGAAAAGAAGCGTAATCACCGCGCCCGCTCCCGGCTTCCGGCTGCCCCCGGGAGTGGCGCCGCTCGGTATGGCGCGACTTACGCCGTGCGCAGTCACCCCTGGCTCCGATACTTGCAAAATACAAAATTATACGTTAACTTTGTAAAGTCATGACGGATGCGGACTGCACGGCGATGTGTCTATTCATGATTACGTCTCGTTACAGAATACTGTCTGTGTGATGAAAATACTGTTTATATTCCATAATACGAGTCTTGCCGGGGGAGCCAACCTGTCGGGCATGTCGCTGATACGGGGTCTGCGGGCACGCGGCCACGAGATTCTTGCCGTATGCAATGATGCCGCCGGGGAGCTGACCTGCCGGCTCCGGGAGGAGGGGTTTGCCACGACGGTGGCGCCATATCATGTGGCATGGCCGGCGCGCCCGGTCGGTCTGCGCCAGTGGCTTATTTACCCCCCCAAGGCACTGAAATACCGCATCGACAATCTGAAGGCCACCCGAACGCTGTCGGAAATAGCCGGGAAGTTCCGCCCCGACATAATACACTCCAACAGCAGTGTGATCGATATCGGGTCGCGCGTCAGCCGCCGGCTCTACGTGCCGCACGTGATGCACTTCCGCGAATACGGCTTCCGCGACACGGATTGCGTGATGTGGCACATACCCAATATTCTGAAGCATCCGCTGCAGTACAATATCGCCGTCAGCAAAGACATACGCCGCTTCCGCAGCCTCGACCTGCGTGGTCACTGCCGCACCATCTACAACGGCGTGCTGGCCGACGGATCGGTGAGAATCAACGATAACCCCGACAGGTACCTCCTCTATGCCGGGCAGATCACACAGGCCAAGGGAGTGGAGGATCTGCTCCGGGCCTACGCCATGCTCCCCGCCGAACGGCGCGGCCAATACCCGCTGCTGATGGCCGGTTCGACCGGAAATACCGAATACCTGCAATACATCCGGGAGCTGACCGGCTCACTGGGTATCGCTTCCGATGTCAGGATGCTCGGACATGTGGGCAATGTGCCCGACCTGATGTATGCGGCCACTGCCCTGATCGTGCCGAGCCATAATGAGGCTTTCGGCAGAATCATCCCGGAGGCCATGGCCAACGGGTGCCTCGTCGTGGGGCGCGACACGGCCGGTATCCGGGAGCAGCTCGACAACGGTCTGGAAGCCACCGGGCGCGAAATCGGAATACGCTATTCCGACCCGGCACGGCTTACGGGGATACTCTCCGACATCACTTCGGGCGACATCTCCCGTTATGCCGGCATGCGCCGCAGCGCAGCCGACGCGGTGAGCCGCCTTTATACCCACGACTCCTATGTGGATGCCGTGGAATCATACTACAAAAGCATACTGCAATGAGTGCCTCGGTAGCCATAATAATCCCGGCCTATAAGCCTGACTTCCTGAAGGAGACCCTCGACTCGATAAGCCGCCAGACTTCGCGCGACTTCCACGTGTATGTGGCCGACGACTGCAGTCCGCACGATCTGCAGTCGATAGTGGCCGGATTTGAAGGCGACATGCCGCTGACCTACCACCGGTTCGGCTCCAATATGGGAGGCTCCAACCTCGTAGGCCACTGGCACCGCGCCATAGCCCTGTCGAAGGGGGAGCCGTACATATGGCTCTTCAGCGACGACGACCTTATGGATCCTCGGTGCGTGGAGGCGTTTCTGGCACTTCCGCGCGACAGGCGCGACAGCAATCTCGTGCACTTCGGCCTGTCGGTGCTCGACTCCGGTACCGGCGCCGTCACTCCGTGCCACCCCTACCCTTCGCGCCTCAGCGCCGAACGCTATCTGCAGGCTAAGCTACGTGGCGAAATCGTGAGCTACGTCGTGGAGTTCATTTTCCCGCGCAAGATCTACACCGCCACCGGCGGGTTTGAGAATTTCGATCTTGCCTGGGGATCCGACTTCATGACATGGGTGAAGATGGCCGCAGCATCGTCCGAAGGGATCATCAGCATCGATGCTCCCCAAAGCCGCGTGACATGGCGCCGGAGCCATGTCAACATCTCCCCCGACTCCTCATACCCCGTCACTCTCCGCAAACTGCAGTCGCTTATACGCAACGCGGCCTTCCTGCAGACGTTCATGCGCAGTCATCCCGAGAAGTTTCCTCTCACTCAGGGCCAATTCCGCTGGCTGCGCTTCCCGCTCGGCGAGATATTCCGCAAACGCGCCATCATCACTGCGCCCGACATACGGCGGCTTTGCCGCATGTATGCCGCCGAAGTGGGCTTCCGGATGCGTGCCGCCGCCGCATCATTACTAACCCGAACCGCCAAATTACTCCCAGGAAAATGAGCACACCCAAGAAAAGGATATGCTGGATCACGGCCACTTACTTCCTCGATGTCGACCTCCCCGTCGTGCCTCCGCTGATGCAATGGTTTGACATCGACTGGACCATCATCACCACACCCCGCCAGATGGCCGACGACTCGGCCTATATCCGGTCAAAGACCGACTGCCCCCTCACGATGCTCTGCGCCCCGGCCCGCTTCTATTCTCCGGCCCTGCGCGGATTCTTCCGCAAGCTCGTGAGGGAAATCAGCCAAAAGGATTACGATATCTATTATTTCGATATCAGTGATTTCCTCTTCCTCTTCCCTCTTGTGAAGAGGTATCTCCCGGTGGAGAAGGTGGTGATAGCCACCCACAATGTGAATGTGCCGAAAGGGGCGCGTCTCGCGCCGCTGGCACGCATGTCGATGGGTTACATCATCCGCAGTTTCCGCAATTTCCAGACGTTTTCACGCAATCAGCATGACGCGCTGCGCCTGCGCAAGCCGGATGCCAATATCTTCTATTCGCCGCTGATGCTTAAGGATTACGGCGATGCCGATGCGGCACAGGCTCTATACGGGAAGCCGGTGAAGTTCCTTTTTTTCGGTAATATCCTGAAGTACAAGCGTCTTGACGTGCTGCTTGAAGCCGTGAAGATACTCACGGCACGCGGGCGCCGCGACTTCCGCATTTACATCTGCGGATACTGCGACCCCGCCGTATGGCAGAAGGAGTATCTTCCGGCCATAGCCGACCCGGAACTCTTCACCCTCGACATACGCCGGATTCCCAACGATAAGGTGGCCGAATATTTCAATGCCTGCCATTATTTCCTGATGCCCTATCAGGATATAGCCCAAAGCGGAGCAATGACGGTGGCGCTGAATTACAATATGCCTGTCATAGCCAGCGACCTGCCCACTTTCCACGAGTTCCTCACTCCGGGGCATGACGCGTATTTCTTCACGCTGGGCGACGCCCCGGCCCTGGCCGACGCTATGCAGCGATGCCTCGACAATACCCCGCAGGAGTATGCCGCGCTGAAGGAAAATCTTAAATCCACCGTAGCGGCCAAACTGGCTCCGGAGGCGATCATCAATAATTACAGGGAGTTTCTACAGAATTTCAACAATGCCTGAATTAGCAACCGACAAGACCTGCACCGGATGCATGGGATGCCTCAACGTCTGCCCGAAGGATGCCATATCCACGCGCACATATCCCGACGGCCATCTCGGAATCAGTGTCGACCCCGACAGATGTATCGAATGCAGGATGTGCGAGAAGGTGTGCCCCGTGGTCAACGGTATCCCCTATGGTGAGAATAACCTGAAATCGCGTTTTCTGGCCGGATGGGCGCAGGATACGGAGATACGCCGCCGGGGAGCCACTTCGGGGATTGCCGGAGCCATAGCCGCCCGCGTTGTGGCCGATGGGGGGTACGCCGCCGGGGCCGTGATGGAGGGGCTGGAATGCCGTTACACCGTCACGTCCGACCCGGCGGAGCTGCCGCGCCTGCAGGGCTCGAAGTATACGGCTTCGATGCCGGGCACTGTGATGCGCCGTATCCGCCAATTGCTCTCGGAGGGGAATCAAGTGTTCTTCTGCGGTCTGCCATGCCATGTGGCGGCACTGCTCAATTATATCCCTGAGAAGCTCCATCCGCTCCTGCTGACGGCTGATATCATATGCGGCGGCGTATCATCGCCTCTGCTGCTGAAAAGGTATGCCGAGGAGCATCCGGAGATGACGGGGGTGGCGAGCTTCCGCAACAAGGATCACGGCTGGCATCCGAAAGGGTACCGGTATAACCTGAAATACGTGGATGCGGAGGGCACTGTGCACGACACACCCTCCGGCACACGCAACCTTATCACCGACGGATTTGCATGCGAACTGACCGACCGCCGCAGCTGCTACGACTGCCGCTTCGCCTTCACCCACCGGCGCTCTGACCTTACGCTGGGCGATCTCTGGGGCGACACGCGCTTCCCGGCGCAGCATCACGACGGAGTGTCGGCCATCATCGCGCATTCGCCACGCGGCGAGGAAATACTCCGCATGGCAGGGATTGCCGTCAGTGAAATCCCCGCAGCCGATGTGCTGGGCCATAACACCCGCCTCTTCTACGGCAAATCCGTAAAGCGCTTCCTGCCGGAGCGTCGCCTGCTGCCACGGCTTATACGCCGGCTCAGCTATCCGGCGCTGCTCCGCGTCTACGCAAGCGACCTGAGGGGCGCTCCCTGGTACTGGATGCCGTTTGCCCTCTACAGGGTGGTATCGTTCAGGATTGCCGAAAAAATAAAACAGTTGAAAAGTCGTTATATAATACGACATCTTACCCAAGATTGATTTCCGGTACCCGTAGCCGGATACCGCTGCAATCCCCCACCTCGTATCTATGACAGTAGGAATCCTTACATATCATTGGGAAGACAATTACGGGGCCACTCTCCAGGCCTACGCCACCTATCGGGCCGTCAGCGAACTGGGCCACACGCCGATGCTGATCGACCTGCGTCTCCCCTATGCTCCGCCACTGGTGTCGCGTCTGGTGTTCGCTCTGAAGCGCCACCGGTTCAATGCCTTCCGCCGGAAGTATTTCACAAGGCTTTCGCCGCTATGCTACCACAGTGTGGAGGAGCTGCGGGCCAATCCGCCCCAATGCGACTGCTATCTCACCGGAAGCGACCAGACATGGAACCCCCATATCGCCAAGCGGCTTCTCCCGGCATATTTCCTTACGTTCGGCCCCGACACGACGCGACGCATCACTTACGCCACGAGCATCGGCCTTGACCGATGGCCCGGCTCGGATGCCATATCCGATGACGATATCCGCAAGGCGCTCAGCCGCTTCGACTCGCTGCTGCTGCGCGAGGATACGGGCATCGGAATCTGCCGCGACGTATTTGGCCATGAGGCCACACAGGTGGCCGACCCTGTGCTGCTCCATACCGATTACAGCGAACTCATAGGCTCCTCACCCGCACCCTCGGGCGAAGTGATAGCATATAAACTTATCGATGATGCCGGATTCTATGAAATGGCCGCCGAGACGGCACACCGCCTTGGGAAGCCGATACGCTCGATCGGAAGCATACGCCGCATGAAGGGGTACCGCAGCACATATCCCGAATCCGTACAGGACTGGGTGCGACGCTTTGCCTCGGCTGAGTATGTGCTGACCGACTCGTTTCACGGCACCGTATTCTCGCTGCTTTATCATAAGCCGTTTGTAATCTATACCGGCGACCCGAAACGCGTCACCCGCATCGAGTCGCTGCTGCGCCAGGTCAATCTGACCGACCGCATTCTGCACTCCGGCGCCACCCCCGCCGACATGCACCGCATAGCCCTCACCCCAATCGACTGGAAGAGCGTGGATGAGGCTATCGCCGCGATGCGCCACGACTCTCTCCGCAATCTGAGTCTGGCCCTCGGCGACTCTCCCCGGGCTGACTGACACATCATGACCTGCTGTCAGCTGCAAACTCATAATGACTGCCATGAAAATCGACCGACTTATCGACAACATACACCACACCTCCTCCACTTACCCCGATGCCACATTCTCCGCGAAGGGTAAGGTGTATACCTGTCTTAACCCTTATTCTTACCATATACTGCGCCGCAATCCGGAAGTGTACCGACGCATGGACGGCATTTTTGTCGACGGCATGCTGATGTGCAAGATGATCGGCCTGCTGTGGCGCCGCAGCATCCCGAGGCTGAGCCTCGACATGTCGGGGATGGCCCCCGATCTCTTCAGCCGCCTCAATGCCAAGGATTGCCATGAGACCCTCTATCTGCTCGGGGCACGCCAGGAGGAGGTGGAGCGCACTGCCGCCCAGATCAAAAGCGCCTACCCCGATATCAATATCGTAGGGTGCCGCAACGGCTATTTCAAGGATGCCGATGAGCGCCGGCGCACCATAGAGGAAATCGTAAGCCTGAACCCCGACTTCACGCTTATCGGGATGGGATCGCCGCTGCAGGAGCGTTTTGCCGCCGACCTGCGCGATGCCGGATACCGTGGCATCGGCTTTACCTGCGGCGGATTCCTGCATCAGACCACTTCCGACATCAATTACTATCCGGCATGGATCAACCGCTACAATCTGCGCGCCTTCTACCGCATATACCGCGAGAAGGGTGCCGCAACGGCTATTTCAAGGATGCCGATGAGCGCCGGCGCACCATAGAGGAAATCGTAAGCCTGAACCCCGACTTCACGCTTATCGGGATGGGATCGCCGCTGCAGGAGCGTTTTGCCGCCGACCTGCGCGATGCCGGATACCGTGGCATCGGCTTTACCTGCGGCGGATTCCTGCATCAGACCACTTCCGACATCAATTACTATCCGGCATGGATCAACCGCTACAATCTGCGCGCCTTCTACCGCATATACCGCGAGAAGGGGCTGGTGGGGCGTCTGTATAATGTGCTCCTTCAGTTTCCGGCGCTGTTTACCCTCGACACCCTGCGCAGCCGGCTCGGCCGGCGCAAGGGGTGAGAATCAGCGAGGGGGGAAGTGCGCGGCACTCCCCCCCTCGACGTTATATTCAGACGTTATATTCAGCGGCGCAGCAGCTTGCGGCGCACGATATCCTTCACAAACGAGCGGTCGCCCCTGTTGAGTCCCAGCACCCATGTGGCGCCAAGGGCCAGCACCAACGCCACCGCAAAACCGGCGCAGAATCCGCCGAAGCCCCCGGGCAGAGGCAGATACGGATACAGTTTGTAGACCAATGCCAGTGTGACCGATACCTTCACCAGCGGCACCGCCACCTCATTCATGTACATCCCGTAGGGAAGCCCCACCGTCTTATGGGCTATCCGCACGCGTATCACCATCACCCAGAGATAGAGCGCGATCAGCGTGACGAGTGTGGCCGTGGGCGCACCGCCGAGCCAGAGCACCAGAGCCGCCACGGGGATATAGGAGAGGGTCCAGAGCCCTACCTGCAGCTGATACCGGTTAATCTGCCCGGTGGCGCGTATCATCTGGGTAATCGGGGGCTCGAGCGACACAATCAGACTGTAGATCAGCAGTAGCCGCGAAAAGGATATCATGGGCGCCGTCACCTCCGACTCTCCGAGCCACAGCCGCAGCACCGCAGGCATCTCGCACAGCAGCGGGAAGGATATGACGGCCAAAAGGAAGAAGGATATCTTCGAGCCCTTGACCCCGAGCTGCAGCATACGCGCATTGTCGCCGGCGGCATAGGCCTTGACTATCTGCGGGGAGACGGCCATGAAGAAGTTGACGGAGAAGTTGACCACCGTAGTGTATACCTTGTCGCCTATCGCTTTGGCAGTATTGATGAGCGGACCGAAAAACATGTTGAGCAGTACACTCTGACCCTGCACGGTGAGCATCCCGGAGATGGTGCCGAAAAGGTTCCATCCCGTATACGATCCCAATTCCTTTGCCAGGGCCTTGTCTTTGACAAAGGAGATCTTGCAGAAGGGGAATTTCACCTTGCAGTAGATGAAATATATACCCCACATGATCCATCCCTGCAGCGCCAGCAGCCCTCCGTAGAGCACGAGTTTGTCGGTCATCACGAAGAGCAGGAGCAGCACCACTCCGAGGCGCATCAGACCGTCGGCTATGCTGAAATAGGCATATACGCCCATCTTCTCGTTGGCCACGATTTCCGCATGATAGGGCACCATCATGACCGACGAGATGAAGGTAAGTATCGTAAACTGATACACCATCCTTGCCGCATGAAGCTTGTCGGCCGGAATGACCAACACATTATTGACGAAGTAAGGCCCGACCAGCTCCCCTATCACGACGATAATCACCGACAGAGCGATAAATCCCCATACGAGCAGGCTGAAGGCCCGGTTGTAGGCCGGTATATCCCCCTTGCCGAGATGGAAGGAGAGGAAGCGCTGTGTGGCCGACGACATTGTGGCCACAAGGAAGTTCAGGGAGGCTATGACGTTGGCTATCACGTTATATATACCATAGTCCATCGCTCCGAGCACCTGCAGTGTCACTCTCACCGTATAGATGCTTATGGCTGTGAGGAAAAGCATCCGCACATAGAGCATGGCAGTGTTCTTTGCTATCCGGGAATTTGCTGTCGGCTGATTTTCTGACATTTCGGTGTTGGCGGGGTATGTGTGGGAGGGGGGGTGTTGCTGTGTTAAAGTCTTATTTTTGTGTCATAAGCTCGCTGCTGAGGGTGCGGGCCAGTGTATGGCGGGAGTCGTCGTTGTCGTAATTCCAGTAGAATACTCCGGCCAGTCCGTTGTCGCGTATGTAGTCGCATTTGAGGCGCAGGGAGCGCTCGTTGTCGAGTGATGCCACCATCTCGCCGTCAGCATCGGCCAGATAGGGGGCCTTGGCCTCATCGTCCCATACCTCGGTGGTGCCGGGGAGATAGCGGGCGAAGCGGTCGCGGTCTATCTCGTTGGGGGCTTCTCCCCCTTTGAGCGCATAGAAGGGGACTCCGAGCAGTATCTTCGAGGGGGGTACCCCCTTTGATATATGCCGCTCCACATCTTTCGATACCGACCAGTCGCCGCACCGGTCGCTTGAATAGAGATTGCTCTGATGCTTCGGAGGGCGACCGAGGTTGTAGCCCGACACCATCACGTAGTCCACGTAAGGGAGCATGACGGAGTAGTCGATGTAGGCGGCGCCGTTGTTGGAGTAGAACGACAGCTGGCAGTCAGGCCCGAGGGTCTGGCGAAGCTGCTTCATGACAAGTCCGTAGTTTTTGTCGTCTTTGGGCGATGCGGTGTGGCCGCCGCCGGTAGTGGTGGGAAATTCCCAGTCAAGGTCGATTCCGGCCAGGCCGTAGCGCTCTACGAGTGCCTTGCAGTTGGCGGCGAAACGCTTGCGCTTCGATGATGAGGCGGCCATCTCGGAGAATCCTTCGCGCGGGCCGCCTCCGATGCAGAGCACAAGCTTGAGATTGGGGTTCTGCTCGCGCAGATCGGCTATTTTCTGAAACCGTTCGGGATTCTCGATGGTGATGTTGCCATCGGTATCCACGAATACGCCAAAGGCATAGTAGATATGCGTCATCAGTGTTGGATCCGGCAGTGAGTCGCGGGTAGACCGCACGTATGCGGCCACCATCTTCCCCCCTTCGGCCGCAGCCGAGCGGGTCTGGGTCGTGGCACTCTCTTTGCGGCCTGCCGCATAGGCACATACTGTCATCGTAGCGAAGGCAAGGATGGCTGCCGTCCATATGCACATCATGCTGATGCTGCGACGGCGGCTGTGGGTAGTGGAGTCGTTCATTTTCTTCATCTTCAGGTGGAGTTATAATTTCGCATGGAGGTTCGCCGCGGGGGGCATTCAGCCGGTGCCGGGCGATTCATCGCCTCGCAGCCGGGATGCATGGGGCATCTCTCCTATGGATTATAACAGTTTTATGGCACTTTGTTGCCACTCGGGCGCCCTCAAATCCTCACTCTCCCCCGGTCAGCCGGAGTGTCGGAATTACCGCACGCACACGGCCCTACGCCCGTTTGATTCAACGTAAAGCATCGGTGCTTATTATACTTTTCCACGCCAATGGGCGTTATAAGAGGGATTACTAATCTGTTTGCCATGTCAAATTCCACATCTTGCCCCTCATGCACCCCGACCGGGGAGGATAAAATCAGAAATGTGCTCGTGGTCTGCACCGTGCCGACCTCTAAAAGCGGCATCCCCTCGGTGATTTTCAATCTGCTTTCGGCAATTGACCGCTCGAGTCTGCGGCTGCATTACGTGTCGATCAATGAGCCGGGTCCGGATTTCACGTCGCTTCTGGCCCGGTTGGGCATCGGCTATAGCGTGGTGCCCCGCGAGATGAGGCATCCGCTCCGATATGTGAATCAGCTGGCCCGCCTCGGGCGGGGATTCGATGCGGTTCATGTGCATGGCAACAGTGCCACGATGGTGCTCGAAATGCTGGCCGCCCGCAAGGCGGGTATCCCTCTGCGGATAGCGCATGCACACAGCACGTCGTGCAATATGAAAAGTATCGACCGCTGTATGCGCCCCCTCTTCCACAGGCTTTGCAATTCACGCATTGCCTGCAGTGAGGCCTCGGGCGAATGGCTTTTCGGACATCGCCCGTTTACGCTGCTGAAGAATGCCGTGGATTCCCGGCGCTTCGCCTTCAATGCGGAAAGGCGCGCGGAAATGCGTCGCGCCCTGGGGGTGGAACACTGCAAGGTGATCGGACATGTGGGCAATTTCCTCCCTGTAAAGAATCATGATTTCCTGCTCGATGTATTCAGCCATATCAGCCGCACCGACTCCGGTACGCGCCTTCTGCTCGTGGGCGACGGCGAACTGGCCACTCCCATCCGCAGCAAGATTGCCCGGCTGGGACTGGAGGGGGAAGTGATACTTACCGGAAGCGTGGACAATCCTGAAGACTATCTGCAGGCTATGGATATGGCAATCCTCCCGTCGCTTTATGAGGGGTTCCCGCTTTCGATTGTGGAGCAGCAGGTCAACGGTCTTCCCGTGCTCGCATCCGATGCGGTGACTCCTAAGGTAGATCTGTCGGGACTGGTAAGTTTCGCCCCGCTTGACGCCGGGGCTGAAGTCTGGGCCACCAAGGCGCTCGACATACTCTCCACAACTCCCCACACTCCGCAGAGCGCCTCCCGCGGTCTGGCCGGAGTCAGCCGCGAGGGGTTCGACATCGTGGCCGTAGCCGCCCGTCTGCGCCAAATCTATCTCCACGGCTGATCCGCAGATTGACACCCTCCCCCGGTCAGCCGCACACTCAGCAGGGGGAGGCGTCGCACTCCTCACCCGTCCCCCAGGAAGCGCCCATAAGCCACCGTCTGATCTCCGGACAGGTACCGCTTAAGCATCAATCAGCGCTCGGCGCGCATCGGGTTCTCAAGGAAGTCGGCGTAGGCCAGGCGGATGCCGTCGGCCAGTTCGGTGCGGTAGCGCCATCCTAAGGCGGTGGCTTTGCTTACGTCAAGCAGTTTGCGCGGTGTGCCGTTGGGTTTGGTGGTATCCCATACGATGCGCCCTTCGTAGCCTACGGTGGCGGCCACAAGTTCGGCAAGCTCACGGATGGTGAGTTCTTTGCCGGTGCCGGCGTTGACGGTCTCGTTGCCGGAATAGTGCTGCATCAGGAATACGCAGAGATTCGCAAGGTCATCGACATAAAGGAACTCCCGGAGCGGCGAACCGTCGCCCCAGCATACCACCTCCGCGTCCCCCCGCTCCTTGGCCTCGTGAAAGCGGCGTATCATGGCCGGAAGCACGTGACTGTGTGTGGGGTGATAGTTGTCGTTGGGTCCGTAAAGGTTGGTGGGCATTACGGAGATGAAGTCAGTGCCGTACTGGCGGTTGAGATATTCGCAGTATTTCAGTCCGCTGATCTTGGCCAGGGCGTAGGCTTCGTTGGTCTTTTCAAGTTCGGAGGTGAGCAGACAGCTTTCGGGCATCGGCTGCGGCGCCATGCGCGGATAGATGCAGCTTGAGCCGAGAAACTGGAGTTTGCGGCAACCGTTGCACCAGGCCGAATGTATGACGTTCATTTCGAGCATCATGTTGTCGTACATGAAATCGGCCAGCGCACCGGCGTTGGCGGCGATCCCCCCTACCTTTGCGGCGGCGAGAAACACATACTCCGGGCGCTCCGCCTCGAAGAAGCGGCGCACGGCCAGCTGGTCGGTCAGGTCGAGTTCGGCGTGCGTGCGGGTGATGATGTTGTGATACCCCTGGCGCTCCAGTTCCCTCACGATGGCCGACCCTACCATCCCGCGGTGGCCGGCCACATATATTTTGGCGTTCTTTTCCACTTATATATTATAATACGGCGGAGGCTACCGTAAGGCAGATGCAGAGCCACTGTGCGCCCCTCCCCTCCATGCGGCAGCCACCGGAATTGCGTTTTACTTTACGATACCCTTTTCGAGATACTCGGCCAGATTGGTGCGCACCTGGTCGCCGGCGCGCTCCACGGCCACATGGGCCATGTCGGAATCCACCATCAGATTGACGAGCTGCTCGAAACTGGTCTTCTGCGGGTTCCACCCCAGTTCGGTACGCGCTTTGGTGGGGTCGCCCCAGAGGTTGACCACGTCGGTCGGGCGGTAGAAATCGGGTGATACCTCCACGAGCACCTTCCCCGTCTTCACGTCGATACCCTTTTCGTCGGGTCCCTCACCCTCGAAGCGGAGTTCGATGCCGGCCCGGCGGAAGGCCAGGATGCAGAATTCGCGCACAGAGTGCTGCTCGCCGGTGGCTATCACATAGTCGTCAGGCTTGGGCTGCTGCAGGATCAGCCACATGCACTCCACGTAATCCTTGGCGTAACCCCAGTCGCGCATCGAACTGAGGTTGCCCAGATACAGCTTCTCCTGTTTACCCTGGGCAATGCGGGCTGCGGCAAGGGTGATCTTGCGGGTGACGAAGGTCTCCCCCCTGCGCTCCGATTCGTGGTTGAAGAGTATGCCGGAGCAGCAGTACATCCCGTAGGCCTCGCGGTATTCCTTGACGATCCAGAATCCGTAGAGTTTCGCCACGGCGTAGGGGCTGTAGGGGTGGAAGGGGGTCTTTTCGTTCTGGGGCACTTCCTCCACCTTGCCGTAGAGTTCGGAGGTGGATGCCTGGTAGATTCGGCAGGTTTCGGTCAGTCCGCAGAGGCGCACGGCCTCAAGGATGCGGAGCACCCCGACGGCCACGACATCGGCCGTATATTCCGGACAGTCAAACGACACCTGCACATGACTCTGGGCAGCCAGATTATAGATTTCATCCGGGCGCACCTTGGCCACTACCTGCATCATCGACATCGAGTCGCCGATATCGCCGTAATGCAGATGGAAATTGGGTTCTCCTTCGAGATGGGCTATACGTTCGCGGAAATCCACCGACGAGCGGCGGATTATACCGTGCACTTCATATCCTTTTTCGAGCAGCAGTTCGGCCAGATAACTGCCGTCCTGACCGGTGATGCCCGTGATCAAAGCTTTCTTCATAGAGTCTCAGATTGTGATATAGCTACAAATATACAAAAATCCGTTCAAACATCACTTATTTCTGCGCCACTTTTTTCGTTTTGGAGCTCACGGAGGTCTGTTTGGGAGAACACGGAGGGTCGGAGTGGGAGAACACGGAGGGGATTACTTTCTGATGGCCGACCTTGATGGTCGACCTTGATGCACGGCCTTGATGCCCGGCCCGGATGCCCGGCCCGGATGCCCGGCCCGGATGCCCGAAAGACACAGAGGACACTAAGGACACGGAGGGGGCACAGAGGTTTTGTTGTTTTGCCCTCCTTGATGCCCGACCCCGATGCCCGGAAGACACAGAGGACACTAAGCACACGGAAGGGGCACAGAGGTTTTTTGTGGCTCTGCTTTGATGCTCGGGAGAAGGGACGCGAAGTGCGCGAAGTGCGCGGGGGGCGCGAAGGTGCGCTTTTTTCGGCTTCGCCGTCTGGCACATTAAGCATATCTTTGAGGAAGGCGAGCTTGATGAAGAGTCAGTTGTCCGGAAATTCCGAACAACTGCTGCTGATGGGAAATCCTATAATATTTGTACGCTACGGCTGTTGACTATAATCCGCGTTCCGAGATTTCGGTTGAGTTCTTTAAGATTGTGCAGAAGTAGTTTATACGCTTTGCGGCAAAAAAATTTAACGCAAAGCGTATAAAAGATTTCTTCCTCTTGGCGTCGTTGAAATTAAAAATTTACTTATCAGGTTAGTTTTCGAGTTTTTTTTGTAATTTTGCGAATGAATGAAAACGAAAGGACATATGATCAGAAGGAGTATCATCACTTTGTTGGCGGCAATAGTTATAACTTTATGCCATGCCAGGGAGCTGGTTGTAGTGGGAAGCGATGACGGGCTGCCAGTTGTCGGCGCTACGCTGCTGTCGGGTTCAGGCCACATATTGGGTATAACTGACAGGAAGGGCATTGTGGCTCACCCCCCGACCTCCACGTATCCGCTGACTCTCCGCTCGATGGGATACGAAGTATTTACCATTGCCGAGCCAATGGATACGGTTGTGCTCAATGCCGTTGAGTATGCGTTGCCGGAAGTGTCGGTGACAGCGGCAGAGCGTCCGTTCAGGCGCGTGGTGTGGTATGCACGCGAATATTCCACAGGCACTACCGGAGTCGACACCATGCAGCTCTATAGCGAGTATATGCTTGAGTCTTTCTTTACCGACCGAAAAACCAAAGGATTCCATTCATCGGATAGGGTCCTCTCTGAAAAAGCGGTAAAACGTTATGCCCGTATTTCGGGAGTCAACCGCCCCGACTCGATATTCATGCCCCGGGAAAGCGATGACATCTCCATCCTGGCATGGGGCGCAACTTTCTGCACACTGCCCGAAGGGAAGACCGAGGAGACACAGGCTATCCGTGCAGGAGCATCGACCGACAGTATCGCCGGAAAATACGGAATAGACAAAGTCTTCCATAAAGGAGGCGACAGATACACCGTGATTACCGACCGTCTCAGCAGCCACAAAAGCCACAGCTGGTCGCCTGCGCTCTTCAAGCTTTTCGGCATGACCATCGACATAGAAAATTACGACTCGACGTTTTGCTTTCAGCAGAATGACAGCGCCACATATGATCTATACGATATGCTGTATTCATCGGTCAATCTCAACATCCTCGCCCGCGGGAAAGTATTCAAATGGCTTTTCGGCAGTAGCGAACCCATGAGAATGAATGCTTACATCGAACTATATCCCATCGAGATAACATCGCATTCTCTTGAAGAGTACAGGGAATTGCGGAAAGCCGGAACCGAAATGGAGTTCCGGCTCCCCTCACTGACTCTTCCCGAGATACCGGCTGCGGCAGCGCTCAGACAGCAGATCACATCCACTGCCGAATGAAAACCATCCTGTCATATCCGGCTCTGACGATAGCATTTGCATTTCTTGCATCGGGGGCGGTGGAGCCGATGCTACCTGTGCGCGAATCCCCCCTCACGACCCAATAACCGCTCCGCGGTTATCGCTACGCCCAACTGCCGAAGTGCGCCTCCCGCGTCCATTCTCACAGCAAAACCAACATCCGCGCCTCCCGCGTCCTTCCCCTGGGCATCAAGGCAACCACAAAGCGTCTCCCGCGTCCCTTCCCCGGGGGATATGAAGCAATTGGAAGTGGTTTTTAACTTGCGGAAGTTTAGTCGGAAGTTTGGTCAATAATTATATTTGTGGGAATCGAAAATTTTCACTAACTTTGCAAAGGATATTTGATAACCGAAGCAACATCTCAAGCATGAGGCAGTCGAAACACATATCTTTCACATCATCAGCGGATTCCGCACGTTACTACAGTATACATGCCGGCAACCGACGATTAAAGCGCTATGTGAAAAACTCAGGATGTCAGCGTCAGCAGGCGCAAGGCATCATGTGCGGACGTGCGTATGCGGCAAATAATAATATGGTATAACGGATTGTGGCCCTTAGGTAATGCCTGAGCGGCCACAACTGTTTTATATGATTCCGCCGGCAGGGGTGCTGACGTTGGCAAATTTCCGTAGCTGACTGACAATGGCGACAATTTTCAATCAGACTGAAAATATTAAGGTAAAAACAACATATACGACAATGAAAGTAGGAATAGTTATGGGGTCGGCCAGCGACCGCCCTGTAATGGATGCCGCAGCCGAGACGCTGCGCGATTTCGGTGTAGAACATGAGGTGAAAATCTACTCGGCCCACCGCACCCCGGCAGCCCTTGAGGCCTGGGTGAGCCAGCTGCGCGAGCGCGGCTTCGCCGCCGTGATCGCCGCCGCCGGAGGCGCCGCCCATCTGGCCGGCGTAGTGGCTGCATTCACCACTCTCCCGGTGATCGGCGTACCGGTGAAATCACGTTCGCTCGAAGGGCTTGACTCGCTGCTCTCGATGGTGCAGATGCCCTCCGGCATACCGGTGGCCACGGTAGCCATCGACGGTGCCAAAAACGCCGCCCTTCTTGCAATCGAAATGATGGCCATCACCGACAAGGATCTCGCCGACCGCCTCGCCGACTTCCGCAAGGCCCAGGCCGAAAAGGTGCTCGCCGCCAACGACTAAGCGGCGCCGCCGGCACCGAGGCGCCGAGGAGAAGCCTTCGGCAGCC
>CAMWRH010000036.1 GCA_947176605.1 uncultured Porphyromonadaceae bacterium | reverse complement strand
CCGCCAATCTGGGTTACACTTTCCGGTATGGCGATGGAGGTCAGTGAGGTACAGTCGTAGAAGGCAGAATTGCCAATCTCGGTTACACCTTCCGGTATGGCGATGGAGGTCAGTGAGGTACAGCCACCGAAGGCATAACCGCCAATCTGGGTTACACTTTCCGGTATGGCGATGGAGGTCAGTGAGGTACAGTAGAAGAAGGCAGCACCGCCAATCTCGGTTACACCTTCCGGTATGGCGATGGAGGTCAGTGAGGTACAGCCTTTGAAGGCCTCTCCGCCAATCTCGGTTACACCTTCCGGTATAGCGATGGAGGTCAGTGAGGTACAACCATTGAAAGCAGCACCACCAATCTCGGTCACACCTTCCGGTATGGAGAGTGATGTCAGTGAAGTACAGTCGGAGAAGGCATAATCACCAATTGTGGTGAGGACATACTCTGTTCCGTACTCATCGACAGGGTTCTGCGGAAGCGCCACATCTCCGCTTATACTCTGCTGCCAGCCGCCTACTGTGCAGGTGCGGTTTTCGTAGTCGGTAATCTCGTAGTTGATTCCCTGATACTCGAAAGCGAGCAGGGACGATGGCCAGGCGGCTGCCGCCAAGGCTATCGGTAAGGTGAGTAGCAGTTTTTTCATTTGCTTTTGTGGTTATTGTTGTTATGTTGTAGATTCGTTAGTGTTCATGATTCGTATGCACGCCCGCTTATCGCGACGGGTGTCCGGTGTTGCAAGATTCCGGTGTTGATGGATTGTTGTGTGTGTCGCTCCGCCCCGATAAGCGGGGCGCATACCGTAAATATTGAATCATGGTTACAGGTCAGTTAAATATATGAGTGGACTCTCTCACCCTGCGGAGTGTACATTTAAATAAAAGAAAAGCGTGAGAGCCTTACGTATTGCCCGTTCCGCTTGTTGAGGCCCTGGAATTGCCCATCGTGGTAGAACGGACAACGCAGAAGCCTCACGCAGGTATATGTATATACCAACGGCGGACGCTCACGCGCCTGCTGTTGGCGGATTAAACATATCCACAAGGCATCTACCGTTGTCTCATCCTTGACCACGATTGAAGTTTTCCAGGTTTCAACAAGCCAAGAAAGAGCGTCGAGTAAACGCTTTCCAAAATGTTACAGCTTACCCTCCCACATCACCCGCACCGGGCTTCTGCGAAACGGCTTGCGCTGCAAAATTATAAACTTTTTTTCACATCCGCAATATATGCATTGATTTATTTCCCCATTTATTTTTTCCATGGCTTCGGTTGACGGCCTACCCCACGGCGGCACGCTTCCCATTTTGCTCCTCACGGCCAAAAGTTAAGGGGACCGCAACACACGTTTGCGGCCCCCTCGTATCAGGAATAAAGAATGTAGGCGGTGTATCAGTTGAGCGCCAGGAAGAAGGACGCCCCTACCGAACTTACGCAGTACTGGTAGATGCAGCTTACCAGACCCATGAACACTATGCCCAGCACGCAAAGCCCGAGCGATACGCGCTCGCAGGCTCCGCTGCGGAATGCGGCGATTTTCGGTTCGTCGGCCGAAATCCACATCGCCTTGACCACGAGCAGGTAGTAGTAGAGGGAAATGATGGTGTTGATAAGCGCGATGAGCACGAGCATGTAGAGCGCCATCGAGTTGCTGCCGGTCACTGAGGTGAAGATGAGGATCTTCGAGAAGAAGCCGGCAAACGGCGGGATACCTGCCAGTGAGAACATGGCCAGTGTCATGGCTACGGCCATGTAGGGATTGCTCTTGTGCAGACCCTTGTAGTCGTCCATCGATACAAGTCCGGTGCGGTTCTCGATGCTGGTGATTACGGCGAAGGCGCCGAGGTTGCTGACCACGTAGACGAAGATGTAGAACATCATCGATGCCAGACCCAACTGGTTGGCGGCCATCGAACCGAGCATGATGTAGCCGGCCTGCGATACGGAGGAGAAGGCCATGAAGCGCTTCATGTTCTTCTGACGCATGGCGAAGAGGTTGCCCACGGTGATGGTGGCGATGATCACTGCATACATCATCCACTCCCAGGCGGCGCTGTAGACCTGGCCGAATACCTGCACGAAGATGATGAAGAAGGCGAATGCCGCAGCACCCTTGGACACTACCGAGAGGTAGGCGGTCACTGAAGTGGGAGCACCCTGGTAGACATCGGCTGTCCACAGGTGGAACGGCACGAGCGAAAGCTTGAAGCCGATGCCGGCAAGCACGAATGCGAGGGCGCAGAGCAGCAGGCCGCTCATCTCGCCAGTGGTGATCTGGGCAGCGATGTCGCTGAAGTAGAGCGAACCGCCGCTGAATGCGTATACGAAGCTCAGGCCCGTAAGCAGGATGCCTGAGGAGAATACGGCTGTGAGGATATATTTCACGGCTGCCTCATGGCTCTCGTAGCGGTTTTTGTTGAAGGCCACCAGAGCGGCGATAGGAAGCGAAGCCGATTCCAGACCGATGATGAAAAGGAGGAAGTGGCGTGCCGAAATCATGAGGTACATGCCGAAGAGCGTCACGAGCAGCAGCTCGTAGAACTCACCCTTGCGCATCTTCATATCATCCGACTCCACCCACTTCGCGGCCTGAAGCATGCAGATGAACACACCGCAGTTGAGTATGCACTTCATTGCCTTGCAGGCTGCGTTGTCGACATACATTCCTCCAAACACCGCCTCTCCGCAGGAGGGCACTATCCAGATGGCCACGGTGCCGAGCAGGAAGAGCACGGCCGTGAAGGGAGTCAGAAATTTCTTGCTGCTGCCGTCAGCCGAGAAGGTGTCGGCCAGGAACACGAGCAGGAAGATTCCCAGAATTATCAGTTCGGGCAGCATTGCCCCAAATTGAGAATAGTCCATGTGTTGATTATAAGTTTAGATCGAATGTATTTGATTAGAGGGCATTCTGAATGGCGGCCACGATCGGGAGGAAGCTCTGCTGGATGGTCTCGTTGATCCAGTTGGGGAAGCAGCCGATGCCGGCGATGCTCACAATCAGGGTCACTGTGGAGAAGCGCTCGAACCATCCGGCGTCGGTGAGCTGGCGGTGATGGTCGTCGTGTACGGGGCCGAGCAGCAGTTTGCCTACCACGCGGAGGATGTAGACGGCGGTGATCACGATCGAGCAGGTAGCAGCCACCACGAATGCGCGGTGGAAGAAGTCGCCGTCCTCCCATGCGCCTACGAAGATGGTCATCTCGGCCACGAAGCCCGAGAGACCCGGCAGACCGAGTGAGGCGAAGCCGGCTATCATGTAGCACACTCCGAGGTAGGGCATAATCTGCATCAGGCCACCCATCTGGCGGATGTCACGCGTGTGGGTGCGGCCATAGATCATACCGATCAGGGCGAAGAAGAGGGCCGTCATCAGACCGTGTGAAAGCATCTGCATGATGGCACCGGTCATGGCTGTCTGGTTGAGCATCAGCAGGGCGAAGAGCACCATGCCGCAGTGCGATACCGAAGAGTAGGCGTTGATATACTTGAGGTCGGTCTGTACGCAGGCCGAGAAGGCACCGTATACCACGCTGATACCGGTGAGGATGATGAAGATCCATGCCAGTTCGTTGGCTGCCTGCGGGAGCAGGTAGATTGCGATGCGGAAGCAGCCGTAGCCGCCGAGCTTCATGAGCACACCGGCGTGGAGCATCGACACGGCGGTCGGCGCGCAGGCGTGACCGTCGGGGCTCCATGTGTGGAAGGGGAACATGGCTCCGAGCACGCCGAAGCCCACGAATGTGAAGATGAAGAGCATCCCCTGCCATGAGGGGTCGACTGCGTTGTTGCGCGCGATCTCAAGGATGTTCCAGGTGAGTTCGCCGCCGGCGGGAGCGGAGTGCCAGTAGATGCCGAGCAGACCGAGCATCAGGAAGGCGGAGCCACCCATCAGCATCAGTGTGAGCTTCATGGCGGAGTATTCCTTGCGCCCCGTGCCCCATACGCCGATGAGGAGATACATCGGGATGAGGGCCACCTCGTAGAACATGAACATCGTGAACATGTCGATCGAGATGAAGAAGCCGAATACGCCGGTGCTCAGAAGGGCAAACCAGAGGAAGAAGTTCTTCGGCAGGGGGGATATTTTCCATGAGGCGAAAGTGCCGGCGAATACGATGATTGCCGAGAGCATGAGCATCAGCACGGAGATACCGTCGACGCCTACGGCCAGATGGATATTAAGGGGGGCATACCACATCCAGCTCCCCGTATAGAGCATTTCGGCATCATTGCCTGCGGCGCGGAGTGCCAGGAAGTCGACACAGAGCCAGATGGCAAGTGCCAGCAGGGCCGTGCTTCCCACCACCATGACAGCGCGGATGGCCTTCATGCCGCTGTTGCGGCAGAGTCCCAGCCCGGCCATCATCAGGACCGGTATAATTACGAACCAGATTAATATATTTCCGAACATAATCGTAAGTTGTTACTGCTGTTAGTTTGATATTGCCGGGTTAGAGAAGACAGATCCATGTGATGGCCGCGAGCGCCAGAGCGCCGAAGAAATACCAGAGTACGTAGCTCTGTACGTTGCCGCTCTGGAATCCGCGGATCGAGTAGCTTACCTTCTGTGTCACCTTGGCGAAGGCGTCCATCGTGGCGTCGATCACATGACGGTCAAACCATGCGATGGCGTTGCAGATGATTCCGAATATGATCTTGTGGGTGATGAAGAGATAGATCTCATCCCAGTAGAAGCGGTGATGGGCCGCGCGCCACAGTCCGGGCATCGCGTTGCGGAATTTCGAGGGGAGCGGGTTCTTCTTGCGGTACATCACTGTGGCAAGCGCGATTGCGGCTACGGCCACGATGATTGAAGTGACGGCCACGGGAGCCTCAAGATGGATATGGTAGGGAGCACCGTTCCAGGTGACGAGCTCGCCGAAGGGGATGAAACCTGCCACCACGCTCACTGCCGCGAGGATAAGAAGCGGAAGCGACATCTGCCAGGGGGCATCGTGCGGACGGTGATGCTTGTACTCGGGATTCTCTTCCCACCAGAAGATGAGATAGTAGAGACGGAACATGTAGAAGGCCGTCAGACCTGCCACCATTGTCATCCATGCGCCCCAGAGCCAGCTGTTGCCGAACATTGCGGCCAGCATCTCGTCTTTGGAGAAGAAGCCCGAGAAGGGGGGGATGCCGGCGATGGCGAGACAGCCGATGAGGAATGTCCAGTGCGTGATGGGCATGTACTTGCGCAGGCCGCCCATCTTGGTGTAGTCGTTGGAGTGTACGGCATGAATCAGTGCGCCGGCGCCAAGGAAGAGGAGGGCCTTGAACATGGCGTGGGTGAAGAGATGGAACATGCCGGCCATGTAGCCGAGGCCTCCGTAGTGCACGCCGGGGAGCTCATAGGTGCGGGCCACGCCGAGCGATACCATCATGAAGGCGATCTGCGAGATGGTGGAGAAGGCAAGCACGCGCTTGATGTCGATCTGCGTGCAGGCCACTACGGCTGCGTAGAAGGCTGTGATGGCACCTACGACGGTGATGAAGTTCATCGCCGCGTCGACCACACAGTATACCGGGAACATGCGGGCTACCAGATATACACCGGCCACGACCATAGTGGCGGCGTGGATGAGGGCCGACACCGGAGTCGGGCCTTCCATTGCGTCGGGGAGCCAGATATGGAGCGGGAGCATGGCCGATTTACCCATACCGCCGGTGAAGATGAGCACCATGGCCCATGTCAGCACGGAGCAACCGAGGAAGGTGGCGCCGCCGGTCTCGGCGAGCACGTTCATCGGGTTGGAGGTCATGTCGATGAAGTTGAACGTCTCTGTGAAGTAAGAGAGCGTCAGGATACCGAGCAGGAAGCCGAGGTCGGCGAATCGGGTGACGATGAACGCCTTCTTCGAAGCCGACACCGCAGAGGGGAGGCGGTAGAAGAAACCGATAAGCAGGAACGACGACACACCCACGAGCTCCCAGAAGATATACATCTGAAAGATGTTGGTGGCCACGACCAGACCGAGCATAGAGAATGAGAAGAGGTTGAGGAACGCGTAGTAGCGCTGGAATCCACCCTCATGCTCCATGTAGCCCCAGCTGTAGAGGTGCACCATGAAGGAGATCGTGGTGATCACCACGAGCATCATGGCTGCGATGGGGTCGAGCAGGAAGCCGAGCTTCACCACGAGCTTCGGGGTGAAGGCGAGCCAGGTGACGTCGAACACCTGAAGCTGCTGACGCACACCCTCGGCGTTGATGAATGCGGCGTCGCCGCTGAAGAAATATGTAAAAGCCACAATATAGGCAAGCGTCATGGTGGTGCCCATGCCCAGAATGCCTAACACGCCTGCCGTCTTACGGCTCATCTTCACGCCGCCGATACCGAGCAGCAGGAACATGAACAGGGGCAGCGCAAGAATCAGGATAGGTAATGTAATGCCCATAGTGTCAGTGTTTCATTGAATTCGTTTCATTTACCTCTGTGCTTCCTATAGCGCGGTAGATATTGATGATGATGGCGATGGCCACGGCAGTCTCGGCAGCGGCAATCGCGATGGCGAAGAGAGTGAACACCATACCCTCCATCGAGCCGGGGAAAAGGAAGCGGTTGAAAATCGCGAAGTTCAGGTCGGCCGAGTTGAGTATCAGCTCGAGCGATACGAGAATCGCGATCATGTTCTTACGGGTGACAAACCCATACACGCCGCAGCAGAACATCACGACGCTGGGCACAAGATACCAAAGAAGATTCAGATCCATTTTGATGTTGTTGTATTGATATGGGTTTCACAATCAGCGCTTGCGGGCCACTGTCACGCCGCCGATGATGCATGCCAGCAGAAGCACGCTGACAGCCTCGAACGGGAGCAGATACTGATACTTTTCGGTGCCGGTGAATGCCTGTCCGATCATCTTCATCGTGATGTCGGGTCCTGCGGCGAGCGCGTCGCTGAGGGAGCGTACCCCCTCCCCTTCCACCATAGGCATGGTGAAGAGCGACCAGAGGAGCAGCACGGCGCCTGCCACAGAGGCAAGCATGCCGAGCACGCGGCGGTGAGAGCGCAGCGGATGCTCATCGTCGTTGGGACGGTTGGTAAGCAGTATGGCAAACACAAACAGCACCATGATGCCGCCGGCATACACGGCCACCTGCACGGCGCCGAGGAACTGATAGCCCAGCTGGAAATAGAAAACGGCGGAACCCAGAAGCACAAACAGAAGATACGTCGCCGCGCGAAGTATCTTCGTCGTCTTCACTGCCATGAATGAGAAGATCACCATGACGAGTGCCACCACGAAATAAAGAATTATGTTTCCTACCATGATGTTATATTAGCATATTTACTTGTTTTCACTTTCGGGAGCCGCCGGAGCTGCGGGAGCCTCACCCTCTTTGGCGGCGGGAGCTGCAGGTGCGGCAGGTGCAGCCGGGGCTTCGGGAGCTGCTGCGCCCTGTGCGGCTGCGGCAGCCTTGGCGGCAGCCTCTTTCTCGGCCTTGATTTTGGCCGCCTTGGCCAGGGCCTCGGCCTTGATGCGGGCAAGCTGCTCGGGATCCATCGCGGGCTTGGGAGCCGGTGCCGGCGCATCGTCCTTCGGTTCGGGACGGTAGTTGAGCTGCTTCACCAGTTTATCGCGTGTGAATACGGCCTGCTCGAAGTCGTTGGAGAATTCGAGCGCATCCTGCGGACATGTGGTGACGCAGAGCATGCAGAACGTGCAGCTGCCCAGGTCGTACATGTATTTGTCGAGCTTGCGCTTCTTCTTGCCGTCGGGCAGATCCACCATCTTTGTGGTGAGCTTGATCGTGCCGTTAGGGCAGTTCATCTGGCATATGCCGCAGGCTATGCACTTGTGACGCCCCTCGGCGTCGTATTTCAGAGTCAGTTCGGCACGGAAGCGGTCGGCAATGCGGAGTGTGTCGCGGTTCTCCGGATACTGCTCGGTCACCTTGGGTGTCACCAGCTCACGCCCTGTGACGGCCATACCCGTCACCAGACTCTTCAATCCTTTTCCTACACCTGAAAAATATTCCTTAATACTACTCATAAACGTTGTTTTATCTCTCCACCTGGCCTCCGAGTATGTCGAGGAGCTCGGTGGTGATTGACTGCTGACGAAGTTTGTTGAATTCAAGCTGAAGCGATTCCTGCAGCTTGCGGGCATTGTCGTTGGCGCTCTGCATCGCCATCACGCGGGCCGCCTGCTCGGAGGCACGGTTCTCGATGGTGATTTCCTGCATCGTGCTGAGCACGAACATCGGGAGCACGGCGTTGAAAATCTCGTTGGCATCGGGCTCGAAGATGTAAAGCTGCTCCGACACGGTGTCGCCACCCTCGGCAAGAAGCATGTCGGCCCGCACCGGGAAGAGGCGGTCGATTGCCAGACGCTGACGGCTTATGGAATGGAACTGCATGTAGACCACCTCCACCATGTCGAGGCGCCCGGCGATGAAGTCCTCGCGCAGACGATGGGTGAACTCATTCACCTTTTCCCCCTCCATCTTGGAGTCGATACCGTCGGTCTGCTCCACCTCCATAAGATGCTGCGAGGCCATCTTCCAGCAGGCATGGGCTATCTTGCGCCCTACGGGATATACCTTGATTTCGACATTATCGCCGTATTGGCGGCGCAGCTCCCCCATTTCGGCGAGGAGATGCTTGAAGATGTTGAGGTTATAGGCGCCGCAGAGTCCGTCGTCGCTGCCGAACACCACTACGCCGACTCTCTTCACCTCCCTCTCCACAATAAGAGGCGACGAGAACTCCACCCCGGCCGACAGGATATGCCCCATGATGCGGCGTATCTGATTCTTGAAGGGGAGAAGCTCACGCAATGCACGCTCGTTCTTGTGGACCTTTGCAGATGAAATCATCTTCATGGCGCCGGTGATTTTCTCACTCGAGGCCACGGAGCCGATTCGCGTTTTTAATTCCCTGAGGGTTGCCATTTCGTCAGTTGGGTATTTTGTGTATGTGTCGTTGTTGGTTGGGATGCGCCGGCCGGCCTCCGGGGCCGGCCGGCGTATTCTTATCTGTATCTGCCGTACTGAGCGGCGCGTCGGGGACTTCCGCTGTGAGGCGGGAAGCCGGCGGACACGCGCCTTACTTTCCGGCCTTACGGAAGCGGGCCGACACTTCGGCGGCGCACTCGCGTATCTTCTGTTCTACATCGGGAGTGAGCTGACCGCCCTTGATGGCGTCGAGCACCTCCGACTGGTACTTGGCTTTGACGAGCTCCACAAACTGCTGCTCAAACTCCTTGACGCTCTCTACCGGCACATCCTCCAGAAGCCCGTTGACACCGCAGTAGATCACGGCCACCTGGTTTTCGACAGGCCAGGGGGAGTACTGGGGCTGGATGAGGAGCTGCTGGTTCTTGCGTCCGGTGTCGATTACCTTGGCGGTCACCGGGTCGATGTCGCCACCGAATTTGGTGAACGATTCGAGCTCGCGGAACTGCGCCTGGGCGATCTTCAGCGTGCCTGCCACCTTCTTCATCGGCTTGATCTGAGCGTTACCGCCCACACGCGATACGGAGATACCCACGTTGATGGCCGGACGTATGCCCTGGTTGAAGAGCGAAGTCTCAAGGAAGATTTGGCCGTCGGTGATGGAGATCACGTTGGTGGGGATGTAGGCCGACACGTCGCCTGCCTGGGTCTCGATGATGGGGAGCGCCGTCAGTGAGCCGCCACCCTTTACGAGGGGCTTCATTACCTCGGGGAGGTCGTTCATCTGCGATGCGATCTCCTGGTCGGTGATGATGCGCGCGGCGCGTTCGAGCAGACGCGAGTGGAGGTAGAAGATATCACCCGGGTAGGCCTCACGTCCGGAAGGACGCTTAAGCACGAGCGACACCTCACGGTAGGCCACGGCCTGCTTCGACAGGTCGTCGTAGACGATGAGGGCGTCGCGCCCCGAGTCGCGGAAGAACTCGCCGATGGCCACACCCGCAAACGGGGCGAAATAACGCATCGAAGCGGAGTCGGAAGCCGAAGCCGCCACTACGACGGTATACTCCATCGCGCCATACTTCTCAAGCGTATGCACGATCGAGGCGATCGAGCTGGCCTTCTGGCCGATGGCCACGTAGATGCAGTATACCGGCTTGCCGGCCAGGTAATTCTCGCGCTGGTTGATGATCGTGTCGATCGCGATTGCGGTCTTACCGATCTGACGGTCGCCGATGATGAGCTCACGCTGACCGCGGCCGATCGGGATCATCGAGTCGACGGCCTTAAGGCCGGTCTGCAGCGGCTGATTCACCGGCTGGCGGAAAATCACACCGGGCGCCTTGCGCTCGAGCGGCAGACGGATGCGGTCGCCTTCGATGGGTCCTTTGCCGTCAATCGGTTCGCCGAGAATGTTGATGACACGGCCCAGCAACCCCTCCCCGACGGGGATAGATGCGATTTCACCCGTGCGGCGTACCGACATATTCTCGGACACGGAATTAACTTTGTCAAGGAGCACCACGCCGACATTGCTCTCCTCAAGGTTGAGAGCCACACCGGTGGCGCCGTTTTCGAACTCTACAAGCTCATTGGACTTCACATTCTCCAGGCCGTAGACGTGAGCCACACCGTCGCCGACATTGAGCACGGTGCCCACCTCCTCGAACTTCACCTTCGAATTGACGTCGTCGAGTTGCTGTTTCAATATATCAGATATTTCGCTTGGGTTAAGCATCTCCTTATTTCGTTATAAGAGTTAGTCGTAACTGTTCGATCTCATTGCTGATCGATGCGTCCATCCGGGCGTCGTCGACGTCGATCACGAATCCTCCGATCAGATCGGGGTTGACGCTCTCGGCGTATTCGAGACTGGAGTCCGGGAATGCTTTAGCGACCATCGCACGCAGCTTGGCCATCTCCTCCTCCGGCAGGGGGGCGGCGGTGACTATGCGCACCTGCGATATCCTGCGCTCCTTGCGATAGAGATCCCGGTAAGACAACGCGATGAGATGCATGAACTCTTCGCGATGCATTTCGAGAAGCATTCGGATGAAGCCAAGATAGTCGTTCTCCACCTTCGCTCCGGCCGCCGCCTTCAGCAGCGAGGCCTTGTCGGCATTGCTTACGAAGGGATTGGCCAGAGTCTTCTGCAACATCGGATTGCCTTCGAAGGCACTGATCACCTCCTTCATCTCGTCATAGACCGCCTGCGTGGAGCCATGCTCAAGGGCAAACTTATAGAGCGCCTTGGCATAACGGCGGGGTATCAGACCATTGTCCATCTTGTGTTTCCTCTCTTTTAGTCCGGGGTTTTGTTAGTTTTTCTCTATCTCGTCCAGGAGCTTGTCGACAAGCTTCACCTGCGCAGCATTGTCTTTCATCTGCGTGCGCACCATCTTCTCGGCAATCTCAATCGAGAACTTGCTTACTTCGTTTCTGAACTGAAGTTCGGCTTCCTTGCGTGACTGTTCGATCGATACCTTGGCGGCCTCGATCATCTTCTGCGACTCCTCAGAGGCCTGGCGTTTCGCCTCCTCTATCATCTGAGTGCGCATCTTAGCCACGTCACGCAACATTTCAGCCTGCCTGGCCTGTGCCTCCTCCATGTACTTCCGGGCTTCCTCGCGGGCGTTGTCAAGCTGCTGCTTGGCCTGCTGCGCGTATTCCACCCCCTTGTCGATTGTGTCGGCACGTCGGTCCATATTCTTCAGTATCACCGGCCATCCCCACTTGGCAAGAACCAGGAAGAGCACGGCAAAGGCGATGAACATCCAGAACACCAAGCCAAAATCGGGCGTGAATAATTCCATACTCGATTTTTACTGGATGAAGAGTGCAAGTGCCGATACGATCACTGCGAAGAGTGCCACACCCTCGATAAGGGCCGCGATCACGATCATGCTCGAACGGATGTCGCCGGCTGCCTCGGGCTGACGGGCGATAGCCTCCATGGCCGAGCTACCGATTTTACCGATGCCGATACCTGCTGCGATAGCGGCGATACCTGCGCCAAATGCTGCGCCAAATGCTGCGAGTGCCTGTACGGCAACCAAAACCATTGATAACATAATTTTAGAGTAGATTAAATGTTATTGTTATTTGAAATTTTTCTTCTTTTTTGCGCCTGCGCCGTTGCTCCCGGAGCGCCTTGAGCGCCCGCGTAAGCCCCGTGCGGAGGCACGTCTCCCCTATCCTGCCTTCCCGGGCCGGACTTACGCCTCTACGGTAGGCTCGATGTCGTGACCCTCGCCATCCTTGTGATGATGGCCGCTCTCCTGGCCGGCCGCTATGAAGAGGGCCGAAAGGAGGGTGAACACGTAGGCCTGGATGAAGCTCACAAGAACGTCGAGCAGAAGCATGAAGATCGAGAAGAGCACCGATACCACCACCGACGTGCCGAGCGCCGCAGCGCCGAAGGCCGCGAAGATGAAGATCAGCAGTGTCAGCGTGATCACGATCATGTGGCCGCCCATCATGTTGGCAAACAGACGCACGCACAGTGCGGCCGGTTTGGTGAAGATGCCGAACACCTCGATCATCTGCATGATCGGAAGCGGACACTTCAGGAACAGAGGCACATCGGGCCAGAATATCTCTTTCCAGTAATGCTTCGTGCCGAGCACGTTGGTCACCACGAATGTGGCCACGGCAAGCACCAGGGTGATGGCGATATTGCCCGTAAGGTTGGCACCGCCGGGGAATATCACTATCAGACCCAGAAGGTTCATCGTCAGGATGAAGAAGAAGCAGGTGAGCAGATAGGGTGCGAATTTCTGAGCCTTGTCGCCAAGGGAGCTTTTGATCACACCGGTATAGATGAAGTCAATAAGCATCTCCATGAATCCCATACCCTTGCGGGGGGCCTTCATACCCTTGCGCGAGTAGTAGCGCACCACGCTCATCACCATCAGTGTCACCAGCACGGCGGCTATGAAGAGGGCCAGCACGTTCTTGGTGATCGAGATGTCAAACGGGCGGTAGATTTCGAATTCCTTGCCGTTGACGTCGATGGTGGCGGCATCAGCCGTCTCCTGGGGATGCGATCCGGCGATGGCGGCATCCGCATCAGCCTCGGCGGCCTGCTCCGGAATGAGCTGCACCACCTTCGTCTTATGCTGCGCGAGATGCGGGATGTAGAAATAATAGTTTCTGCCGTCGCGCTCCACTTTATGCACCACCGGAGTCAGCTCTTCATGCTTCTTGCCGGTAGCCTCGTCTTCAGTCACTGTCACCATCGACAGCCGTGATGAAGAGAAACAGAACCACTGACCGTCCTGCGCCCGCACAATCACGGGGAGCGGGATACGGTAGACATGGCTGAAAGGCACCTCCCAGCCGTATCCGTCGCCGAGGTGGTGGAAAATCACTTCCTTCACATCCAGACTCTCCTTTTCACCCTCTTCGTGCGCATCGGCCGCAGAGGCCGGCACGGAGTTGAAAAGCAGCACCAGCAGAAGGGACAGTATTGTCAATATGCGCTTCATTGCTTGTCGGAATTTAATATACACACACTGCCACCACATTATTGTCGACATCGACCAGACCTCCCTTGATGGCCACCTTTTTCTCGGCTCCCTCCGGAGTGCGGTATTTCACGTCGCCGGCCTGAAGCACGGATATCAGCGGCGCATGGTTCTTCAATACCGTGAAGCTGCCCAGCGCGCCGGGGAGAGTGACTGATTCAGCCTCCCCTTTGAAAAGGATTTCATGTGATGAGATGAGTTCGAGTGTCATCGTGCGGATTTTTGGGGTTGTAATTATTTCACTTCGGCAAGCATCTTCTTGCCCTTGGCTATGGCCTCGTCGATGGTGCCGACGTTGAGGAAGGCCTGTTCGGGATATTCATCCATCTCGCCGCTGAGGATCATCTTGAAGCCGCGGATGGTCTCGGCCAGAGGCACCATGACGCCCGGCACACCTGTAAACTGCTCGGCCACGTGGAAGGGCTGCGACAGGTAGCGCTGTGCGCGACGGGCGCGGGCCACGACGAGCTTGTCGTCGTCCGACAGTTCGTCGACACCGAGGATGGCGATGATATCCTGAAGGTCCTGGTATTTCTGGAGAAGCTGTTTCACTTGCTGCGCCACGTTGTAATGCTCCTCGCCGATGATGTTCGGGTCGAGGATTCGCGATGTGGAGTCGAGCGGATCGACGGCGGGGTAGATACCCAACTCGGCGATCTTACGGCTAAGCACGGTGGTGGCGTCGAGGAAGTTGAAGGTTGTGGCCGGTGCCGGGTCGGTAAGGTCGTCGGCCGGCACGTAGATGGCCTGTACGGATGTGATGGAGCCGTTCTTGGTGGATGTGATACGCTCCTGGAGCGCACCCATCTCGGATGCCAGTGTGGGCTGGTAACCTACGGCCGAAGGCATACGGCCAAGAAGTGCCGACACCTCGGAACCGGCCTGTGTGAAGCGGAAGATGTTGTCGATGAAGAGGAGCACGTCCTTACCGCCACCGGCACCGTCGCGGAACTGCTCGGCCACCGTCAGACCCGACAGCGCCACGCGCAGACGTGCGCCCGGGGGCTCGTTCATCTGGCCGAACACCAGAGTGGACTGCGATTTGGCCACTTCGGCCATGTCGACATCCTTAAGGTTCCATTCCCCTTTCTCCATCCCCTCCTGGAATTTCTCACCGTATTTGATAACGCCGCTCTCAATCATCTCGCGCAGAAGGTCGTTGCCCTCACGGGTGCGCTCCCCTACTCCGGTAAATACGGAATAGCCGTCGTGACCCTTGGCGATATTGTTGATAAGCTCCATGATAAGCACTGTCTTGCCTACGCCGGCACCGCCGAACAGACCGATCTTACCACCCTTCGAATAGGGTTCGAGAAGGTCGATTACCTTGATGCCGGTGGTCAGCACCTCGGTCGAGAGCGCAAGCTCGTCGAATGCGGGGGCGGGCTGGTGGATGGGACGCAGGTTCTCACGGTCTACGGGAGCCAGCTCGTCGATGGCCTCGCCGATCACATTGAGCAGACGCCCCTTGATCTGGTCGCCTGTGGGCACCGCGATCGGACGCCCCAGGTCAAGAACCTTCACACCACGGCGCACACCGTCGGTGCTCTCCATAGCCACGCAACGCACGGTGTCCTCACCGATGTGCTGCTCAACTTCGAGAATCAGCTCCTCGCCATCCTCGCGCTCCACCTTGAGAGCCGCGTAGATGGGGGGGATGTTCTCTTTTCCTCCCTCAAACGACACGTCGATCACCGGACCGATGACTTGAGTCACTTTACCATAATTGGCGCTCATAATACTTTATGAATGTAAGTTTACTAATTTGCTTGTTTACTTGGTTTAGAAATGCCATCCGAGAGCCACAAACACTGCCATGAGCACGAGGTTGGCCAAAGCCAGCGGCATGAGGTATTTCCACTCAAATGCCAGAAGCTGGTCGATACGCACACGCGGGAATGTCCATTTGAACCAGATGATCACAAACGAGATGAAGAACGACTTACCCAGGAACCATACGATCGAGGGGATGTAGTTCATCACATTGTTGAACGCGTCCCACCCCGGCACGTGCAGCGGCATCCAGCCGCCGAGGAACATCAGCGAGGCTATGCCCGACACGATGAAGAGGTTGAGATACTCGGCCAGATAGTAGAAGCCGAATGTGATGCCGGAATACTCCGTGTGATAACCGGCCACCAGCTCATGCTCGGCCTCGGGAAGGTCGAAGGGACCGCGGTTGGTCTCTGCCGTAGCGGCCACGATGTAGATCAGGAACGCGATGATGGCGGGGATGTGGCCACGGAAAAGGAACCATGCCGACTCCTGATCCATCACGAGCTCGGTGATGTTCATCGTGCCTGAAAGCACCACGATGGTCATGATGGCCAGTCCGAGCGAAATCTCGTAGCTCACCATCTGGGCGCCGCTTCGCATGGCGCCGATGAGGGTATACTTATTGTTGGACGACCATCCGGCCAGAAGGATACCCAGCACACCCACCGACGATACCGCCAGGATGAAGAATATGCCGATATTGAAATTGATGATCTGCAGACCGTTGCCCCACGGCAGACATGCCAGCATCACCACCGAAGAGGTAATCACGATATAGGGGGCCAGACGGAAGAGGAACTTGTCGGTGCCCTTGATGCTGATGATCTCCTTGACGAGGATCTTGAACATGTCGGCAAACACCTGGAGCAGACCCCATTTACCCACACGCATCGGGCCGAGACGGCACTGGAACCATGCGCAGAGCTTACGTTCGTAGATAATATAGAAAAGTGCCAGTACGGTGTAGGCTCCCAGCACGGCCACGGCGATCAGCACGCACTCTATCAGCAGCGCCCCCCACTCGGGCATCAGGCCGAGCAGGAAGTCATTGAAGGCTGTGGTCCATTTTCCAAAATCAAACATGGGTTGATAAGATATTTCGTGTTGTTGATGTTGTTGTTGCGGTTAGTTCGGTTTAGCGGTCGATATCGGGTATCACGAAGTCGAGTGCGGCGCCGATGGTGATGAGGTCGGCGATCATGTGCCCCTGGCAGCAGAGATCCATCACCCCGATGAGGTTGAAGCAGGGGCTCTGGAAGTGCACGCGGTAGGGGTTCTTCTGTCCGTCGGACTCGATGTATACGCCGAATGTGCCGCGCGAAGCCTCTACCTGCTGGTACCAGTGGCCGGCGGGGAGCTTGATGATCTTGGGCACGTTGAGGGCGCGGATGTCGCCGGCAGGTATGTTGTCGACGAGCTGCTCCAGTATCTGGCAGCTTGTCTCGATCTCGCGCATACGCACCATGTAGCGTGCGAATGAGTCGCATCCGGTCTCGAGCACTTCGTCAAACTTAAGCTCCGAATATACGGCATAGGGGCGCACCTTGCGGCAGTCGCAGCTCCAGTTGGAGCCTCGGCCGCTGGGGCCTGTGATGGCATAATTGATGGCATCCTCTTTGGAGAGCATACCTACTCCCTTGAGACGGTTCTGGGCGATGATGTTGCCTGTGAAGAGCTTGTGATACTCTTTGAGGCGCTCGGGCATGATGGCAAGCAGAGCCTTCACATCCTTGACGAAGTCGGGATGGAGGTCAGCTATGACGCCGCCGATCACGTTATAGTTCATCGACATGCGGGCGCCGCAGGTCTTCTCGAAGATGTCGAGCACCTGTTCGCGCTCGCGGAAACCGTAGAAGAATGCGGTGGTGCCGCCGAGGTCCATGGCCGTACAGCCGAATGCCAGCAGATGCGACGAGATACGCATCAGCTCGTCCATCATCACGCGGATCACCTGTGCGCGGCGCGGCACCTCAAGGCCGAGGGCCTTCTCGATGCAGGCGCAGAGGCAGTGGCGGTTCTGATGGGCCGACATGTAGTCCATACGGTCGGTGAAGTGGAGTATCTGGGGGTATGTCAGTCCCTCGGAAAGTTTCTCGATGCCGCGGTGGATATAGCCCGACATCATGTCGACCTTAGTGATGGTCTCACCGTCGACACTGGCGCGCATACGCATCACGCCGTGGGTAGAGGGGTGCTGCGGACCGAAATTGACCACATAGTCATCCTCGGCGAACACCTTGCCGGGCACCTTCTTGATCTTACCCTTCTCGTCTTCCACATATGAGCAGGTGTCGTCCTCGTTGACCTCGTCGTCAAGGCGGATCGGGTTGAGTTTCGGGTCGGCGTCGTAATCCTTGCGCAGGGGGTGCCCCACCCAGTCGTTGCGCAGGAACATGCGGCGCATGTCGGGGTGATTGATGAAGCGGATGCCGAAGAAGTCGTAGACCTCGCGCTCCTGGAAATTGGCCACGTGCCAGATGTCGGATACGGTGTGGATGTAGGGGTCCTTCACGTCGTCGGCCACTACCTTTACCTCCAGGATGTCCCATCCGCGTGAGGTGCTGGTGAGATAATACATAACCCCGAGGCTCTCCTTCCAGTCCATGCCCACCACTGCGGTGAGCAGGTCGAAGCCGAGTCGGGGATCATCATGAAGCTGGCGGGCGAAGTCGTGCCACTTCTGCTCGGGCACATTCACCTGCAGACTCTCGCCACCTTCCGTAAACGTGATTTCCGGACAGATGCCGCTGAGTATTTCCTTTATATCGCTCATATATATGATAAGTCGGTAAGAATCTATACTATAATTGTATGCGTATTGGTTGGGGGGATGAATCGAATCAGCTCAGCTGACCGCGCTGCTCGGGATGGGCGGCGAAGAACTCTTCGCGTTTCTCCTTGCGGTTGACGCCGCCGAAGAATTTCTGCACCTTGATCTTGCGCTGCAGCTGCATCAGGCCGTAGAAGAATGCTTCCGGACGCGGAGGGCAACCGGGGATATAGACGTCGACCGGAAGTATCTGGTCGACTCCGGGCACGACGCAATAGCTGTTCTTGAACGGACCGCCCGACACGGCGCAGCCGCCGCAGGCTATCACGTATTTGGGCTCTGCAAGCTGCTCGTAAAGGCGGCGCATCGCGGGTGCCATGCGGTGCACGATCGTGCCCTGCACCATGATGTAGTCGGCCTGACGCGGAGAGTTGCGGGCCACCTCGAAGCCGAAGCGCGCCATGTCGTAACGGGCGGCGCCGAGGCTCATGAACTCGATGGCGCAGCAGCTCGTGCCGAAGCACAGGGGCCACAGCGAGTTGGATATGCCCCAGTTGATGAGCTTGTCGAGATTGCCCACCACTACGTTGGCCCCGCTGGCGTTGAGCTCTTCTACCAGCTTGTCGATATATTCATTGTCCTTGAAGTCTTCATGCTTCATCGACTTGATGTTCACTGCCATTTCAACGCTCCTTTCTTCCAGGCATAGGCCAGACCTAATACAAGTATTACCATAAAGATGCCGATACAGAGCAGCGACGTGGTGCCGAGCGACTTCGCCACTACAGCCCACGGATACAGAAACACTGTCTCAACATCGAAAATCAAGAAGAGAATCGCAAAGATGTAATAGCCGGATTTGAACTGGATCATCGACTGTCCGCGGGTCGGGATACCGCACTCGAATGTCTCCGACTTCTTCACCGAATATGACTTCGGCGAAATAAGCTTGGCTATCACTGTGGCTGCCACTACCAGCAGGATACCGGTCAGTACGGCCGTCACTGCAAGAGCGCCATTGCCTATCTCCAACAATAAACTCATATAATCTATTAGTTATTAAACAGTTACTTTATCTCTTACTAAGCCCGGGGCATGACATCCCCAAACTATTCCGCAAAGATATTAAAATTACTTAAACCGTCCAAATCAAAATTGTAATACTTTTCCCCGCCTACCCCCCGCAATATCCTGCCGAACAGGATGTATGCAACGAATTTAATCCAGTTTAATCTCCGGTGCCGTTCGTGCTGAGCACTACGTAGTCGGACGCTTTGCCGCTGAATGTGGCGTCAAACAGCATCTGGCGCTCCCCTATCGTGGCGTTGACCTCATAGCTGCACTCGGCTTCGGTCAGGTATTCGCCGGCCGACCGGAAGGTGAAGCTTTTGAAGGGGAAGTTGCGGTATTCCACCATCGTGCCCGAGGCGCCACCTTCGGGCACCTGAGGTATTATGTCGGTGCCGGTTATGGTGTAGCCGTGCTGCCTGAGGGCTACGTCAAGGTCTTTGAGCACTACGGATTCGAGTTTCGGCGCGCCGGGTGCGAACTGTACGGAGTAGATCGTGACGGTGGCGTGCTTCATGTCGTCGTCAAACACGATGCCGTAGCTTGCATCACCGGTCGTGGAGGTCTGGGTGCCGGTGGCCGAAGGATAGTGGGTGGTGGTGGTGCCGAAGAAGCGCGGCGAGGGCTGCATGGTCACTACTTTGGCTCCGGGGATACGGTAGCTCATCACGAGGGAGTTGACGTTGTTCATCCCCCCGTTGATCCATGTGGGACGGTAGGTGATGAGGTAGCCGGTGATGTCGGTCACGGCCACTGACTGGCCGAGCATCCCGTTGCCGGATTTGGTGAGGAAGTAGGACTGGCTTACGCCGTTGTAGCCGGCCACGAAGGGGATCGCATCACTGCGGAAGTCACCTTTCGCGCCATCGGCCTCTATGCCGGAGGCGAGCATGGTGAGGGTGCCGGCGTTGAGATCCATCGACAGCTGATAGAGGCAATCTTCCTGAAAGGTGACTGCTTTCGTATCATCATCGGGGATGACGAGCTGGAGCATTTTGGCCGAGAGGGTCTGACGGTTCTCGCCTTCCTCTACTCCACAACTTACTGCCATAAGACTCAGCAGCGGAAGCGCTGCGTATATACAGGTTTTCTTGATATTCATAGCTCTCTTGATCTCTTTTTGTAATAATTCGTTAAATTCCAAAGAATACCGATAGCCTCGACGGCTACGAATACAGGGCATGCGCCCCGCAATCCTCAGGTTTGCGGGGTCAAAGTTACTACACACAGCGCTATTTTCCAAATTATCCGGGGGTTTTTACGTTTTTATACCCTTTATGTGTGACTGTCTGCCATTCCAAACGGCTTTTTCAACATCCACACCCCTGACATCGGCATAATATAGTCAGACGATCAGTCAGACTACCGGGGGAGGAGACGCACCTCCCGCGATGACCGGGAGGCTGCGAACCGGGCCTCAGAAATTGGCGCGGATCGTGAGGCCGTAGTCGAGCCCGCGGCCGAGCTGACGGAACTCGTTGCCCATCGACATGAAGTAGAATGTGTGGTAGCGGGTGCAGGTGAGGTTCTTTCCCCACGCCTCTACGCTCCAGCGGGGGGTGTTGTAGCCTATTGTGGCGCCGAGGAGTCCGTAGAAGTTCTGACGCAGGGTGTTGGCTTCGTTCCAGTATATGTCGCCGGTGCCGGCGAAGTTGAGATGGATGGAGAAATAATGTTCCTTGAATTTCCTGGCTACGTTGATCATGTAGGATACCTCGGCAAACAGTGTGTTGGACGGTGCGTAGGGCAACCGGTTGCCGGCATAGTCCTGTGTGCCGTCATTGAATTTCACGAATCTCGCGTCGGTATATCCATAGGTGGCCATTACGCTGAGTTCGGGGAGTATGGTGTAGAAGGCGCTCACCTCGAGGCCGAGGCTGCGGGTGCGCCCGGCGTTGGTCATCATGCGTCCGGTGGTCTGGCCGTCGGGGAACACGGTGAGCTGCTGGTCGCGGCAGTCGATGAAGAAAGCCGAGGCATCGAGACTGAGGGCCGCATCAAGAAGGTTGAGGTGGGTGCCCACTTCATAGTTCCAGCTTTTTTCGGGGCGGTAGCTTACTATGTCGTCGACGTCATACTGCCCGGCAAGCCCCATGAAGCGCATAAGCTGCTGCTGGAGCACGTCGGAGAACATCTGTGTGTTGTATCCTCCGGCCTTGTACCCTTTCCCGACGGTGAGGTAGAGGTTGCTGGCCGGCAGGCGGTCGATATTCCACATCACGCTCACCTTGGGGAGCAGCATGAGGTAATGCCGGGAGAGGTGCCCCTGCTCGTTGAGGTCGACTGCTATGCGGTGGTATACCGGCGCATCCGAAGGCATGGGGAGCCGCCCCCCGGGGTTGTCGTATATCGTGTAGGAGGTGTTGCACCAGCTGTGGTAGTCGAGTGCCACCCGCTCGTAGTCGAGGCGCAGACCGGCGGAGAATTTCCATGCTCCATGTTCGTACTGCGATTCGTGGTAGAGGGCGGCTCCGAAGGAGGGAAGCGTGAAGCGTGAGTCGAGCGGAAACTCACGCTCGTCCCACCGTATGGGGAAGTAGGGATTCGCCTGGTTGCGGTGGCGCTCTATGAGCTGCGTGATGCCGTAGTCCTTGAATGTGACCGGGGCTTCCATGCGCTGACGGCGGTAGAAGCCGTAGGCTCCGGCCAGCCAGCCGTAGCGGCTGTCGAGGGCTGTGCCGCGCAGCATAAGGTCCTGTGTGACGGCGGTCTCTCTCTTTTTCTGCGTCAGGGTGAAGTATGACTGTGGGAGGAAGTCCTGGTCGAGGGTCATGTTGTCGTCGATATGCTGCACGGTGCTGACCGATACGAGACGCATGTCGCCGAGATGCGCCGTAAGCGTGAGGGCGTCGGAGAGCAGATAGCGGCGGTAGAAGCAGGTGTCGTTGTAGCTTATCTTGCCCGACTGGACGTTCTCATACGGGTAGCCCCCCTGCCTCAGCATCGACTGGGCGAGGGTGTTGGTGACGTGAAGCGAGGAGGATGGGTACCATACCTGCTTGAGGCGCAGGCTGCCGCTCACTTCCTTGTCGACGGTATAGCCGGTGTATGCGTTGCGGAATTCGCCGTTGCGGCGGTAGAAACTGCCGGCAGCCGAGAAACCTGACCGGTCGGAGAAGCGGTGATACCACCCGAGATTGAACCTGAACAGCTGACGCGGCCCCATCTCGACAAGACCGCGCCACCCTTCATATTCCATCGGGGAGAGTGTGCGGATGTTGATCAGGCCCGACATGGTGTTGCGCCCGAAGAGGGCGCTTTGCGGACCGCGGAGCATCTCCATGTAGGAGATGTCGGTGATGTCGAAGTCGTAGGCGTCTTTGTTGAGGAAGCCTACGTTGTCGACGGTGAGTCCTACGGCAGGCTGATCCATACGCGCCCCGATGCCGCGCACGTAGATGGTGGAGGTGATGCGCGAGCCGTAGTCGGGGATATGGAAGTTGGGCACCACGGTCGACAGCCCTTTGATGTCGGACATGCCGAGGCGCTCGGCATCGGCCAGACCTACCATTGTGCCCGATACGGGAAGCTGACGGAAGGCCGCGCCATGCTTCACGGCCACTACGTCGAGTTCGTCAAGAAGATAATACAGTGAGTCGGTGTCGGTGGGGGCGTAATATTCCGAGGTGGCTATCGTGTCGGGGGAGCCGGAATCCGCCGCCGGGCTGACCACGGCCGATGCCGCAGGGAATGCCAATACCGCCGATATGGCCGATATTATGAGTAAATATAGATAACGAAGCATCTGGTCTCAGGGGGGAAATAATCTGCAAATTAAGCGATTTTTACGCTATGCTGCAATATCATGTATTGATTACGCCGCCATTACACCATTTATGCTCCTTTCGGACGAAAGTTTTCGCCGCTTATCCGCTGTTTTATCGGCGGGATTTATTAAATTTGTAGGTTTTAATGCTTCATCAACATGAAATCAATCCGTGAAATCTATAGAATAGGCACCGGGCCGTCGTCATCGCATACGATGGGGCCGCGCCGTGCCGCCGAGATATTCCTTTCGAGCCATCATAATGCCGCAGGGTATGAGGTGGTGCTTTACGGGTCGCTTGCCGCCACAGGCAAGGGGCATATGACGGATGCCGCCATCATCGATGTGCTGTCGAAGACGGAGATGCCGGTCAATATCGTCTGGAAACCCGATGTGTTTCTCCCCTATCATCCGAATGCGATGACGTTCCGCTCGCTCGATGCGATGGGATTCCCCACCGATGAGATGACTTTCTACAGCGTCGGCGGCGGCGCAATCGAGGAGGAGGGGAAACCGCTTGCCGGATCGCCTGAAATCTATAATCTTGATTCGCTTACGGAGATTATGGAGTATTGCGAACGCACGGGGCATTCCTACTGGGAGTATGTGGAACAGTGCGAGGGTCCGGGCATCTGGGACTATCTGCACGATGTGTGGGAGGCGATGAAGGCGGCCGTGGAGCGCGGCCTGCAGCATGAGGGGCGGCTCCCCGGACCGCTCAACCTGCAGCGCAAGGCCAATTCCTATTATGTGAAGGCGGGAGGATACCGCGACAATCTCCAGTCGCGCGGACGCGTATTCGCCTACGCCCTTGCGGTGAGCGAGGAGAATGCCTCGGGGGGCACTATCGTGACCGCACCCACGTGCGGCAGCTGCGGCGTGGTGCCGGGGGTGCTCTATCATATATGGAAGAGCCGCCAGTTTCCGGAGATTCAGATGCTTCATGCGCTTGCCACGGCGGGACTGTTTGGCAATGTGGTGAAGCATAATGCCTCGATTTCGGGCGCCGATGTGGGGTGCCAGGGTGAGGTAGGTGTGGCCTGCGCCATGGCGGCTGCGGCTGCCAGCCAGCTGTTCGGAGGTTCGCCGGCGCAGATCGAGTATGCGGCGGAGATGGGGCTGGAGCATCATCTGGGGATGACGTGCGACCCTGTGTGCGGTCTGGTGCAGATACCCTGCATCGAGCGTAACGCCTATGCGGCCGCCCGCGCTCTGGATGCCAACATATACGCCAGTTTTACGGATGGCAGCCACCGGGTGTCGTTTGACAAACTGGTGAAGGTGATGAAGGAGACCGGTCACGACCTCCCCTCGCTTTACAAGGAGACTGCGGCCGGAGGTCTGGCGAAGGATTACATGCAGATGTGATGGCTGATTTCACGATTCATACGCTCGGATGCGGCTCGGCCCGCCCTACGCCCCGGCACAATCCGTCGTCGACGGTGGTGGAATTCCGCAATAATCTGTTTATGGTCGACTGCGGCGAGGGGGCTCAGAAGGCGTTCATGCAGCAGCGGCTGAAAATCAGCCGCCTGGGGCATATCTTCCTGACCCATATGCACGGCGACCATGTGCTCGGGCTGCCGGGCCTGATCAGTACGCTCGGGCTGCAGGATACGGGTGGCGAACTGACCATCCACACCTTTGCCGACGGCGCTGCGATACTGAAGGATATATTCGCTTATTTCGGGCGCAATCTCCCCTACGACATCCGCTTCAATCTGCTCGACCCGAAGCGGGAGGAGGTAGCGTTTGAGAATAAGGCACTTACGGTGCGCACGGTGCCGCTGCGGCACCGGGTGCCGGCGGTGGGATTCGTGTTTGAGGAGAAGCCACGCCCGAGGCATCTCAACAGGGAGATGTGCGATTTCCACGGGGTGCCGGTGAGCCAGTTCAATAATGTGAAAGCCGGGATGGATTGGGTGAAGCCGGACGGGACGGTGGTGCCCAACGACCGGTTAACCGCTCCGGCCTCCCGGTCGCTCTCTTACGCCCACATCTCGGATACGATATATATGCCGGAACTGGCCGAACGCATAGGCCCCGTGGATCTGCTCTTCCACGAGACCACCTATCTCGACTCCGAACTCGGGATGGCGCATAAGAATTTCCATACCACCGCCCGTCAGGCCGGTGAGATGGCCCGCCTTTGCGGTGCCCGCTGGCTGCTGACGGGCCATTATTCCTCCCGCTATGACGATGAGGAGGAATTCCGCCGTCAGGCCATGGAGGAGTTCCCCAACGTGATACTCAACCGCGAAGGGCTGCGCACCGCCCTGACCCGCCTCCCCTGACCC
>CAMWRH010000035.1 GCA_947176605.1 uncultured Porphyromonadaceae bacterium | reverse complement strand
CGCAGACCCTCTGCTTGTAAGGCAGACGCTCTAAACCAGCTGAGCTAATCGCCCGATTGCGAGTGCAAAGTTACAACGAAAATCCGGAATCACCAAATTTTTCAGCAACTTTTTTTGAAGAAATTTTTCATTTTCTTTCTTACTTGCTGATAATCAGCGTTATCGGCAGTGCATTTTTTTTGAGGTTATCTTTGGGCGTGCAGAAGGTGAAGAGGGGAGGACCCATACAATCCTACCCTTCACTCCGAACTTTTCGGCTGATTCACTCCGAACTTTTTGGCTTATATTGCATATTTTTCAGCCTATCTTGCATATTTCAGCTTATCTTGCATGTCGGCTGAATAGTGGCCTAAAAAAGGCTATGTCAGGCGATGTCGCATCATGGACCTGACTGTATCTCGGTAAACTTCATATAGTTCTCTTAATTCTTTTTGAACCCAAGCTGGAGCAAGGGTTACATCGTGATGAAAATTATCATCGCTTACCTTTTTAAGCTGTTCTCTCACAAGGTTTCGGTCTGAGTCCGTCAACTTGCCGTTACCAATCTCTCGCAGGGCTGCCACGATTAACTGCATTGTTGTATCCTGATATGCAAATCTCTTCATATCAGTAGTACGTTTGAATAATAGACCACGCCCATTGCCAATACTGATAGTTCGGGGTGATCCATCCGTGTAATAGACCACATTGGCCTGCATCTGTGTTGACAGTCCCAATGCGTTAAGGGCGGAAGAGCCAGTCGGTGCTATGCGGCAATGATCTTTTTTGTGGCATGTGCAAGTTTTTGAGTAAGAAATTCGCACCATAATCGATATATGGTTGTAAATCTTTCATCGTCGAAAAGTCGTTTATATCAATAAAAATCATTAACTTTGCAGAGCCATGGCACGTGAGTATGTAACAATACCCAAAGAGATGTATCTGTGGGCTATTGAAAGAGCAGGATACAGAGTTGATGAGTTCCTTAGAACCCATCCAGATGTTGCTATGTATATTGAGGATGAAAAAAGGCCTACAATTAAACAACTCGAAAGTTTTGCGTCTACTGTACACGTACCGATGGCATTTCTAATGCTTCCTTCTCCTCCTATTGAAACCCCGCCAATACCAATGTTTAGAGGTAAGGCGGGAAATAGCAAATTTGACTTGAATGTATATCAAACGGTGCTTGATGTTCAAGGTCGCCAAGAATGGTTGTCCGATTATCTCGCTGAGAATGACCTCGATGAATGTCCGTTTGTAGGGAAGTACGATATTGCAACCCCAATTCTGGATATGACGGTTATCATTCGTCAACTCCTCGGTTTAGAGATTGACTGGATGATGAGTTTTAATTCTCCCGATAAGGCCATAAATTATTTTGTCGAAAAAATAGAGGAAGCAGGTATATGTGTATTTTTTAATGGCATTGTCGGGAATAATACGCATAGGACTTTGGACGTGGAAGAATGTCGTGGTTTCGCCCTTGTGGGAGAAACCAATGCTCCTATGATATTCGTGAATAATAGCGATAGTAAGAATGCACAGATGTTTACATTGGCTCATGAATTTACCCATGTGCTTGTAGGTGTTAGTGCCGGTTATGCTGGATTTGTAGGCGAATACCATGATTTAGTTGAATCCTATTGTGATAAAGTAGCCGCTGAATTTTTGGTACCAGGAAGTCTTCTAAAGGATTATTGGACATCCATAGAAGAATGCTCCAAAAAGTTTAATGTAAGCACTCTTGTAATAGCTCGTAGGGCACATGATCTGGGGATTATAAGTAATAAGGAATATCGTGAGTTTTATCTACGATATCAAGCAAATGCACGACTAAAGAAAAAAAGCTCCGGTGGAGCTTTTTATAAAACAGCGGCGAAAAGAGTAGGCAAGTTATTTGCCATTCATATTTACAATGCTGTCCGTTCCAAACAAATATCTTATACGGAAGCCTATCGTTTGACGGGATTATATGGTAAGACATTTGATAAATTTATGACAACATCAATCTAAGTGGCATGACATATTTACTTGATACAAATATATTCATCACCGCGAAGAATGAGTTGCCAATGGATGTCTACCCATCATTTTGGCATGCACTTTCACAACTGGCGGCTAACGGATCCTTCAAGTCAATCAAGAAGGTTGAGGATGAGATTCGTAAGGGTAAAGATGAATTGGTCGATTGGATTGATAATAATTTGCCTAAAGATTTCTTTATAAAAGAAAATGCTGAGACGCTGGTCGCCTTATCTACTGTATCTCAATGGGCAACAATGAGTCGGGTATATACGCAGGCTGCAAAAGTGGAATTTGCATCTGTCGCTGACTCTTGGATTATAGCCGAAGCGTTGTCTCAATCTGTGACCGTTATTACACATGAGACTCCTAACCCATTATGTAAAAAGCGTGTAAAAATACCAGATGTATGCAACGCTGTCGGAGTTAAATTTTGTGATTTAAATACAGCTTTTAGAACTCTTGGTATAACAATATAAAATAAGGGGAGGCTGTGTCGTAATTCAGTTTTACGGCGCAGTCTCTATTTATAGGAACTCTGAGGTTTGGATATTTTCAGGCAACTGATTTTGAAGTTTTTCCCAAAATATTCGATTCTCAGACTGCAAAAATAGAGATATAAGCAAAAACAGACCATTATGGTCATAGAATTTCTCATTGTTGCCACAAATTTATGTAATTTTTGTGGCATATGTAAGTTCTTGTGTAAGAATTTCGCGCCATAATCGGTATATGGTCTTGTCAAGTTCTGGCGTGGATTTTCACCTCCGTGGATCTTTAATGCCGAAACTCAGATTCGTTGCTTATGTAAGGAGAGATGCAAGGTGCAGTAATAGGCTCGGATTCCATCAGAACCATAAAAAATAACAGCATAAGTAAAAAATACTTTGATTTCTAAAAAAAAAGTTATTAGCTTTGCAATTGAAATTTTTTAAAAAAGACAACAATATCAAACATAGTCCTTACTAACGATGAAGAAATATGTAGCAGTATTGGGACTGATGCTCGCGGGGTGTCACATGGCCGCGGCAGATGTCAGAGGGGTAGTGGTGGATGAGAATGAGGTGCCGGTAAGGGGAGCAAGCTGCGTGGTGTATACTTTGCCCGACTCGGTGTATTTCAGCAGTACGTCGACCGACCGCAACGGAGCCTTTCAACTTCCGGAGCCGGAAACACGGCAGTGGTACCTTTCGCTCGCATACATCGGGTATGAGACGCAGGAAATCAACGATGATGCCGCAGCAGCCGCAACGGGTCCCGACGGCGCGATGCACATTACGCTCAATCCCGCCCACAGCACCCTCTCCGAGATAGTGGTAAAAGGGCGCAAACCGCAGATCACGATGAAAGACGGCATTCTGTCGTACAACATCAAGGATATACTCGCCACCAGCGTAGCCACCTCCGCTCACGCACTCCTCACCGAACTCCCGCTGATTACCTCCAACGACGGCACCGCGCTCTCACTTACAGGTGCGCCGATGGGAAGTGTGGTGTACCTTAACGGCCGGCAGTCGCAGCTATCCCCCTCGCAACTGATGGATTATCTCAAAAACATACCCGCCGACCAGATCGAAAGCGTAGAGATAATCTACAACCCTGCGCCGAAATGGAAGACCACCAGTGCCGTAATCAACGTAGTGCTGCGTCGCCAGAACGCATATTCATGGAACGGGCAGGTCACCGGCTCCGGCTCATACCGTCATGACCTTTCAGGAAATATCGGCGCATCCGTATTCGGCGCACTCCCGAAAGTGTCGGCCAACGTAATGTACTCCTTCGGCGCAGCCCGAGAGACAGAGAAAGCCGTAATCGACAGCCGCCATACCGTCGGCGGCACCCTCCGTGAAGTGACCGACGAGACCGAGGCCCGGCAGCAGTCAGACACGCACAACGTATACACATCACTGGAATACCGCCCCGACAGCAAAAACACCCTCGGCGTGACCTGGAACGGAGTATTCACGCCACGCACCCACGTAGCCCAGCACAGCATCAACTCCCTCTACGGCGACTACGATTCCGAAATCTCCAGCCATAACCGCATGAACTCCGTCACGCTCACCTATTCGCACGTAAAGGGAGTCGAGGCAGGTCTGGAATACACCAACTTCAATACCCGCCGCAATCAGCTCATGACCGATGTCGCACAGCAGCAGGAAGCCCTGACCGGACTCTCCACCCAGCAGATCGACAAAATCCGCGCCTATGCCGATATCAGCACCCCGCTGCGGCAGCAGGGATGGATCATGTCGTATGGTGGCAACTACGAGTTCTCACGCAATGCCAACTTCCTCGACAACGTATCCACCTCCCCCGACATCATGGGCGACTACTCCGATGCCCATATCGACGAACACATCGGGCGCCTCTACTGCGGCATACAGTCACCCTTCCTCTTCGGGCATTTTTACTTCAACGTCTCCCTCTCCGGAGAATACTACAAAGCGGGCCCGTATGACGACGTGCAGCTCCTCCCCACCGCAGTAGCCACCTACTACCACTCGGCCAACCATATACTTCAGGGTTCATACCGGCGTTTCCGCAACTATCCCTCATTCTGGCAGCGCCAGGACTACGTGAGCTACAGCAGTCCGTACGAAGTATCCGTAGGTAATCCCGCACTCAAGCCGGCCCTCTACGACGTGGCCTCCCTGATGTATGTGCTCAAAAGCAAATACATCGCTTCGTTCAGCTACTACAGGGTAGGTGATTTCTTCCTCAGCCAGCCCTATCAGTCGCCCACGGCGCTGCTGCTTGTCAACCAGCTCTGCAACATAGAATTCAGCGAACTCTACGACCTGTCGGTCACCATCCCCTTCGAAGTGGGGCATCGCCTCTACTCCACACTGACACTCGACGCCAACTACGAGCGTTTCAAATCACGCGACTGGCATTCGCTGTCGTTCGACAAAGGGAGGTTCGGAGGAAGCGTGGTACTCGACAACCGCGTGCTCCTCTCCACCGCCCCCAAGATCATGCTCAACGTCACCGGGATGTATAAGATGCCCTCACTGGCAGGTCTGTGGGAGCGTCCGCACACCTGGATGCTCAATGCCGGACTCACCGCCGCCTTCCTCAACGAATCGCTTACCGTAGAGTTAAAGGGTTACGACCTGCTCGGCACGCTCATCCCGGTGCAGCGTATCCGCCTCGACACCCAGAATATGGACTTCGACGCGAATTACTACCAGCGCATGCTGTCCCTCAGCCTTACCTACCGCTTCAGAGGGTACAAAGACCGCGCCACAAAGACAGTCGACACCTCACGCTACGGCATATAAAGCTACGGCATATCGCTGTGTTTGCGAAAAATATGGGAGACGGGGAATGTCCGTCTCCCGTTTTTTTGTTATTTTTGTAGATTATTTCGTTCCGGCGGAGGATGACGCCATCCCCCGCCGGGGATAATCCGATGAAACACGCGCAACTGACACCTGCTGCCGCCGCCCCCGCGCCCGGCACCCTTCGGCTACAGAAACCGTGTGCAAAAACCTCCGCAAAAGAAAAAAATGACATCCACCACCCGCGACAACATATCCGCCGCCGACACGGCAGCTACGCTTCCCGCCGCACAGAGCGCCCCGGAAGCAGTGGCCCATATCCGCATAGAGGATTTCGACTATCCGCTTCCCGACTCGCGCATAGCCCTGCATCCGCTTGTGCAGCGCGACGCCTGCCGACTGATAGTATCCACCCCCGAAGGAGAGATTGAAGAAAGCCGGTTCGACAGGCTCCCCGACTTCCTCCCCGCCGATGCCCTGATGGTATGCAACGAGACCCGCGTCATCAACGCCCGTATGGAATTCCATCGCGCCACAGGGGCCCGCATCGAAGTATTCATCCTCGAACCCTCCGAACCATCCGACTACGTGCTCTCCTTCGCAGCCCGCAGCCGGTGCGTGTGGAGCTGCATGATCGGCAACCTCAAGAAATGGAAAGACGAGGCCCTCACCCGCACCCTGCAGATCCCCGGCCTTGAGCGCCCCCTCACCCTCACCGCCCGACTCCTGCCGCTGCAGGAAGGGGAGACCCCCTCGGCCACACGCCGCGTGGAATTCAGCTGGGACGACCCCTCGGTCACCTTCGCCACAGTAGTGGAACACGCCGGCAACATCCCCATCCCCCCATACCTCAAACGCGCATCCGAAGCCTCCGACCTTGAAGACTATCAGACAGTCTACAGCCGCGTCGAGGGATCGGTGGCAGCCCCCACGGCCGGACTGCACTTCACACCCGAACTCTTCGGCCGCCTCCGGGAGAAAGGGGTAGAGGTGCGCAAAGTGACACTTCACGTAGGAGCCGGCACATTCCAGCCCGTAAAGAGCGACGAAATCGGCGCACACCCCATGCACACAGAGACCATACATGTGGATATCGACGTCATACGCGCCGTGGCCGATGCCCTGGAGCAGGGGCGCGATATAGTGGCCGTGGGCACCACCTCCGTGCGCACCCTCGAATCACTCCCCTGGCTCAGCGTGCTCAGCCGCACCGCCGACGTGACCGATCCGGAGGCGATGCACGTGCCCCAATGGCTTGCCTACACCACCCCATGCGACGACGACGGCGCCACACTCCTGCGGCAGCTCATAAGCCGCATGGAGAGTGTCGGACTCGATGCCCTCACCGGATCGACAGCCATAATGATTGCCCCGGGATTCAGGTGGCGCATCGTCAGCCGGATGGTCACCAACTTCCACCAGCCGCAGTCCACGCTGCTGCTGCTCGTAGGGAGTTTCCTCGAAGGGTTCGACCGCCCCGGGCTTCCCCGCTGGCGCGAGATCTACGACCGCGCCCTTGCCTGCCCCGACTACCGCTTCCTCTCCTACGGCGACGCCTGCCTCTTCGCACGCCGCCGCGACTGACCCCCCGGAGGGGGCAAATCATCCACCCGCATAAACCCTGTCCCAATGGCCATACAGCTGCAATACAGTGGCACCTCCGCCACAGAGGCGCTCCCCGTAGCCCTTCCGCTATCCAAATCGATAGCCCTGCGGGTGCTCACCCTCAACGCATTGAGCCGGCGCCTTACCGGGCGCGAGGCCGAAATTCCCGCCCTGCCCGATGCCGAGGATGTGGCCGGGATGCTCCGCGCCATGCGCCTATACGGCAGCCACGGAGTCGCCTCCGGGCGGCACACGGTGCATATCGGCGAAGGGGGAGCCCCGCTGCGCTTCTTCCTCCCCCTGACCGCCTCCACGCCCGGGATCGACATGACCGTATCGGCCGGCCTGGCGCTTTCGCGCCGACCCCTCGCCCCGCTCCTCGCAGCCCTGCGCGATGCGGGAGCCGACCTGCGCCCCCTGCGTCGCCCGGGGCGTCCGCCGCTGCGCATACTCGGCCGGTCACTCAGTCCGGGCGAAATCGTGATGGACCCGGGAGTGAGTTCGCAATTCGTATCAGCCCTGATGATGGCCTCCCCCCTGTGGCAACACGGACTCAGCCTCGACTTCGGAGGGCGCACACCCGTATCCGCCCCGTATATCGGGATGACGGCCAGCCTCATGGAGCAATACGGCGCACGCATAGAGCGCACCGACAGCCACATACGCGTGGCTGCCGGACATATCACCCCGCCACCCCGGATCGAGATAGAGACCGACTGGAGCGCCGCCTCCTACTTCTACCAGCTCGCCCTCCTGCTTCCGGACACCCCCATGCCAATCGGGAGGCTCACGCCACCGGGCGAGTCGCTGCAGGGTGATGCCCGGTGTGCCGAAATATTCCGGAGCGTAGGGGTAGCCACCGTGATCCACCCCGACGGGAGCGCCACACTCCTATGCGATGGCGCGCACCTGCGCCGGGTCATAGAGAGCGGTACCCCCCTGCAGCTCGACATGAACGCCACCCCCGACCTCGTGCCCGCCCTTGCCGTAGGGTTCTGCCTTGCCGGGATTCCGTTCAGATTCACCGGAGTGGCCCACCTGCGTCATAAAGAGACAGACCGGATGTCGGCTCCGGCCACCGAACTCGTACGCCTCGGCTACCGCCTTCGCCTCGAAGCCGATGCCATGAGCTGGGAAGGGGAGAGGTGCGCGGCCGAAGAGCGCCCCCTCATCCGCACATGGTCCGACCACCGCATGGCCATGGCCTTCGCCCCGGCCGCCGTAAGATACCCCGGCCTGAGGATAGAGCATCCGAAGGTCACCGGCAAATCCTTCCCCCGCTACTGGGAGATGCTCTCCCGCCTCGGATTCACGATAACCCCGGCCTGACCCCAAGCCCGGCACCCTGCACGACAGCGGAGGGGCCGACAGGCCGGAAACCTCACCAAAAAAGAAAAGAAAGTGCTGACATTCATGACCAACGCCATGATCGGCGTAACCCTCATATCGATTGCCTCGGCAATGATCGGTACGTATATCGTCACCCGGAGAATGGTATTCATCTCCGGCGGAATAACCCATGCCTGTTTCGGCGGACTGGGTCTTGGCTATTACCTCGGGGTGTCCCCTCTGCTGATGGCCTCGCTGTTTGCGGTAGGAGGGTCGCTCGGCGTAGAGCGCCTTTCACGCGGCGGAGCCCGGCGCGACTCCGCCATAGCCGTGATCTGGGCCCTCGGCATGGCATTGGGCATACTCTTCATCTTCCTCACCCACGGCTTCGTGCCCGAACTCAACACATTCCTCTTCGGCAACGTGCTCACCATCACCCCCGCCGACCTGTGGAGCTTCGCCGCCCTTACGGGGGTGCTCCTGCTGTTCTACTACCTCTTCTATCCGCTGATAGTATCGGTGAGTTTCGATCAGGACTTCGCCCGCACGCGCAATCTCCCGGTAGGATTCATCAACGTGGCCATGACGGTGCTCGTGGCCGTGACGATAGTGCTCACCATCCGCATGATCGGGATAATGCTGCTGATGTCGCTCGTATCGCTGCCGCAGATGGTGGCCGAACGCTTCACGCGCCGCTACCTGCCGATGATGCTCGCCTCGGTGGGCGTATCGCTGGCCGGATGCCTCGGCGGCCTGTGGCTGGCGTATCTGATTTCGGTGCCCGCATCGGCCTCGATAGTGCTGCTGCTTGTGGCATTCTACGGAGTGAGCGCCCTGAAGCGGTAGCCGAAGCCGATACCGCGTGGAGCGGGCATCTCCGCCCCGTCCATTTCATAGAAACTTACGTAAACGACAAAAAAACAACAAGGATACATCATGGCTAAAGACCAGACAGTACTGTTTCATTCCACCGTGTTCGGCCCGATCCACAGCCGGAGGCTCGGCACATCGCTCGGCATCAACCTCCTGCCCGACGACGGCAAGGTATGCACCTTCGACTGCGTATATTGCGAAGCCGGATACAACGCCCAGGGCACCGGCACCACCGGCCTGCCCGACACCACCCGCGTGGCCCGCGACCTTGAGGCCAAACTCCGCGAAATGAAAGAGAAAGGGGAGACCCTCGACGTGATCACCTTCAGCGGCAACGGCGAACCCACGCTGCATCCCCGCTTCGGCGAGGTGGTGGATATCGTCAACTCCCTGCGCGACCGTTACTTCCCGGCGGCCAAGACCTCCGTGCTCACCAACTCCACCCGCATCTTCAATCCCGCCGTAGCCGAAGCCCTCGACAAGGTAGACAACAATATCCTCAAGCTCGACTCAGCCATCGAACCCACCATGCGCCTTATCGACAATCCGGTGCAGGAGAGTTTCACCACCGAGCGCCTCATCGAAGGGCTGCGCCGCTTTGCCGGGAAAGGTATAATCCAGACCATGTTTCTGCGCGGCGAGCACGCCGGGCGCCATATCGACAACACCACCCCCGAAGAAGTCGATGCCCTTATCCGCGCCTACCGTGAGATACGCCCGCGCGGCGTGATGATCTACTCACTCGACCGCTCCACTCCCGAAGAGCGCCTCGAAAAGGTAGATCGTGCCGAACTCGAAGAGATAGCCGCACGCATCCGCGCCGCCGGCATCGAAGTGATGCTCTGATTTTCCACCGCAAATACCGGTATCCGGACCGCAGACCACAATATCCTCTCACCCCCCTCACTCAGTATCCGGACCGCAGAAAAAAACACCCTGCCCGCGGCATACAGCCGATGGGCAGGGTGATCTTATTTCCCTAAAACAAATGTTGAATCAATAGATTCCTTCGGGTGGCTCCTCAGAATGAGGGTCAGAGCTTTGGCGCCACAAAGGTGCGCTGTCCCAGCTCGCGGTCGATCTGGAAGAGACCCACACCATCGTTGCCAACCAGAGAAAGGTCGTCGATGATCTTACGCACATTCTCCTCCTCCTCCACCTGCTCGGCGATAAAGGTATTCAGCTTCTGCCGGGTAGCGAAATCCTTCTCCTCCTCGGCAGCGGCATAGAGATTGTGGATCAGCGCCGTCACCTTATTCTCATGTTCAAGAGTGGCCACAAAAGCCTCTCGGGCCGACTCCCATGTAGTGGGCACACCGGCTATCGGTTTCAGCTCGACACGTCCGTCGCGGGCGTGCACATAATCAATCAGAGCCAGAGCGTGAGCCTGCTCCTCCTGGAACTGGATCCGATACCAGTTGGCGATACCCGAGCGCCCCATATGTTCGAAATTAAGCGACATCGACAGATACAGGTAGGCCGACCAGAGTTCGGCATTAATCTGTTCGTTGATAGCGTCTTCGATTCTTTTCGTAAGCATGATATATTATAATTTAAGTCTGTGTTGCTTACTTATAACGCTATGGGGGCGCTGATGGTTGATATCCCCTTACTCCTCCTCGGCGGGAGCCTGGTCGATCAGATCGAGGAACTCGTCGAGCTTCGGCGTGATGATGATTTCCGTGCGGCGGTTGCGCTGCTTGCCCACCTCAGTGTCATTGTCGGCGATGGGATTGTACTCACCTCGGCCGGCAGCCGAGAGGCGCGACGGATTGATGCCGAAATCATCCTGCAGGCACTGCACCACCGAAGAGGCGCGGAGCGCCGAGAGGTCCCAGTTATTGCGGATATTGGTGCGCGAGATGGGCACATTGTCGGTGTTGCCCTCCACGAGCACGTCATAATCACTGTAATCCTTGATAATCTTCGCGATCTTGGAGAGAGTCTCCATAGCGCGGTCAGAGATCTCGTAAGAGCCTGACTTAAACAGCATGTTGTCGGCCAGCGAGATATACACCACACCCTTCAGCACCTTCACGTCCACATCCTTCAGCTCATCGGTAGAAAGCGAGCGTGTCAGCTTATTGGTAAGCGCGATATTCAGCGAGTCAGACTTCGACTTGGCGTCCACAAGCTGCTTTATATACTTATTCGAGGCATTGATCTCATCCACGAGTTTGGCGATATTGGCCGAACTCTGCGACGACTGGTCAAGACTCTTGTCGAGCGTACCCTTCAGAGAGGCCATACCCTGGCGCAGCTCATCGTTCGACTTCAGCGCCGCGTCAAGCTGGCTCTGCAGATTGCGGGTCTCCGCATTACACTCGATAAGGTTCTCACGGGTCTCGCCATACTGCGACTGCAGCAGGGCATACTTCTTGTTGCTCACACAGCCGCCCAACACGACAGAAGCCACGGCCACGAGCGTCAACACTTTGCTTATTTTCATAATCACAGATGTAAGATGATTAAAAATACACTCCCAAGCAGCCGGCAAGAGGCGCTTGAAGCGACAAAGTTAATCAAAAAAGGGATAACAATCAAGTTTTTCGCCCTATTACGCCATGATGCGACCGCTTCCCACAAAAATGTTTTGCGGAAAGCGGTCGCAGTTGCAAGCCATAAGCCCGGCGTGTAGCGGGAGCGGCCGGGGGGATGACGTGTGTCAGAACGAAAACGACAGCAGAGCCTCGGCACGGTTGACATTGGCGTGCTCCCCGCCGCAGTTCATGCGTTTTCCGGCCAGATACTCCACTCCGAGCTGCAGGCGCGGCGAAAAGTCGTAGACCGCATTGATGGAAAGATACTGACCGTACTTATACGTATCGGCAGCCGGATCGGCCTCCGGATAATGACGCAGGGTGGCCAGACACACCGTGCTCGACAGGCGCGGCAGAATCTGCACCTTTGCCCCCACAGTGCCGCTCAGAGTGGCAGGAGCATAGAGGCGTCCCGGGTCGGTGGGGTCGGCCAGCAGATCGTAATTGCCCGAAGAGAGGTCGCCTAAATAAGCCGCGATACCCTTTCCGTAGCATCCCGTGGCGTAAAGCGTCACGATGCGTCCGGCGCGCACCACGGCCGAAAGCTGCGCTCCCCAGCCGAGCACATGGCGGTTGGCCGACAGGTCAAGATTGCGGTATCCCATGTCGCGCAGCACACCGGCCAGGCGCACATGGCTCATCCCGCGGTCCCACTGATACTGTCCCATCAGGGCGAAATCAGGCACGAAATCGCGCAGCTGCGACGTGTGGGTATCCTCATCCGTAGGTTGCGACGACGGCATTTCCACCGAAGCGCCCAGAGTCCAGTGATTGCGCCACGTGTGCAGATAGCGCACCAGGATATTCGTCTTGTCCAGACGCCCGTCGGCCCCGGCACCATCGAGAGTCTCCGGCAGCGCCGCCGGGTCGGAGAAGGTAGTGGTGGCCAGACCGGCGGTGAAATCATGCAACTGTATCCACGCCTTCTTCAGCTTGAATCCCGTGCGCCCGTAGCCGCTGAAACCACCCTCGATATAGGCGCGGAAATCACCCACAGGAGTGTGGCGCCCCATGATATTGAAGAAAATCACCGAACTCGACATCGACGCACCGATGCTGCGCATCGTCTCCGGCGTCTTCGGCATCGTGATTTCATAGGTGTTGAAATCATAATCATCAATCATACCGTTCCAGTCCACCCATCCGCGCAGACCGATCGAGCCGCCCACACCCATCGCGAAATTGGCATCCTTACTCATAAAGATGAAATACGGAGATTCCGGATCCTGCGAATTGCGGTACTGGTCGAAATAGAACCTCGCCACCATCGACTCCACCGAATCACGCGGAGCGCGGTCGGACTCATCGCCATTGACGAAGATCACCTTCGTATTGTGCAGCAGACTCGTGCGGGCCATCTCCTCGGCATACATCGCCACGCTGTCGGGAGCCTGCACGTCGGTCATGGCACTCGAAGGGGCCGCGCCCGTGCGCGCCATAGCCGCCGGGGCCAACACTCCGGCAAGCATCATGGCTGCCGGTATGATAGAAAGTCGTGACATAATTTTCAATTTTGAGATTTTTATTATAATGTACGATGGTTAACAATTGTTTGCACTAAGAGTCAAAATTGTTTGAAAAAAACTTCGCCGACTCCACAAAGAAAGGAATTTATTGCTAAATTTGTGTTTTGTAGTCATACCCCGTAGCCATCTCCCCGATCCCCCCTGCGGGGGCGGGCAGATGCGGGGGGAGAGTCGGCATCTCTCCGCTTAACCCTATTAAAAAGAAATACAGATAGAGATACACAATGGAAGTAAAAGCCCACAGATACCCCACTGAGTTCGGCGACATCACGATGGTGCGCCTCGTCAACGCGCATGGTGCGGCAGTGACCCTCTCATCGCTCGGAGCCGGAATACTGGCCGTGGAAGTGCCCGATGCACGCGGAGAGATAGCCAACGTGGCCCTGGCCTACCGCAATCCCGCCGACTATATGTCCGACGGCCCCACGATGGGAAAGACCGCCGGCCGCTATGCCAACCGCATAGCCTTCGGCCGCTTCACCCTCGACGGCCGCCGCTACCAGCTCGATACCAATCTCCCGCCGCATCACCTGCACGGCGGAGCCGGAGGATTCCAGAACCGCATATGGCATACCGAACTCCTCTCCAACGGAGTGCGCTTCACGCTGCATTCGCCCGATGGCGAGGAACATTATCCGGCAGCCGTAGACGCAGTGGTGGAATACCGCTGGAGCGACGACAACGAACTCTCCATCATGCTTGAGGCCACCTCGGATGCCCCGACCGTGGTCAACCTCACCAACCACACCTATTGGAACCTCGACGGAGCCGACTCCGGGTGCGCCCTCGACCAGACCCTGCGTCTGCGCGCCTCCCGCTGGCTCCCCACCGACGAAACGCTTATCCCGACGGGCGAAATGGCCCCCGTGGCCGGAACGCCGATGGATTTCACCTCCCCCAAACGCGTGGGAGCCGACATCGAGGCCGACTTCCCCCCACTGCGCTATGGCAAAGGGTATGACAACTGCTGGGTGCTCGACCGCGAAGTCACCGAGACCACCGAATCCGACGGCGCGCGCGTGATACGCGAGCACGCCATGGTGCGCGATGCCGTAGAGCTCACCGCCGCCCGCAGCGGGCGCCGCCTGCGTATCGACACCGACCAGCCCGGAGTGCAGGTATACACCGGCAACTGGCTTGCCGGGAGCGCCCCCAACCTCAGCGGACGCAGCTATGCCGACTACGACGGTGTGGCCATCGAGGCCCAGGGGTTGCCCGACGCGCCCAACCAGCCCGGATTCCCCTCGCAGCGCCTCGATCCGGGCACCCCCATGATACGCACCATCTGCTACCGCTTCGACTGCGTGCGCTGAGGCCGCCGGCTCCTCCGTCGCGGTCGCGGATGCCACTGCCACCCTCTGCCGCATAAGCGATACTGCCGCAAACAAACGATAACCCTTGCTTGTTTTGGCAGTTAGAGGGGAATGTTGTAACTTTGCAGTCTGTAGCGGTTCGCCCGCCCCGCCGGCAAGCGGGTGGCCGGAGCCGCCGGGAGCCGCGCCACACGTGGCCTTCCGCCCCCATGCAGCATCCCACACATTATGAAAAGTTACAACAGAATCTTCCTCACATGCCTGATGGCATTCGCTGCCATGACGCAGAGCCACGCCCTGCGCCTTGAGCCGATCAAATACGGCGACATGCAGAACTGGTACACCCGCGACATCAAAGAGTCGGCCATAATCGGCGGCGCCACCAAGACCCTCTATGAGATAGCCCCCGCCGGACATGCCACCGGCAACAAGGCCTACCGTAATCTTGGCGGTTCACCATGGGCCACGAGCAACGTCTACGCCAAGGTGTCGGGAGTGGTAAAGACCTCCTGCGCCGTGGAGCCGGCCACAGTCAACGGCGCGCGCATGGCCAAGGTGCAGGCGCGCATGGAGCATGTCAAGGCCCTTGGTGTAATCAACCTCGACGTCATGGTGGCCGGCACGATATTCCTCGGCGAAATCGTGGAACCGATCACCTCCACCAAGACCCCCTTCGGCAAGATGGCCATGGGTATGCCCTACACAAAGCGCCCGGTGGCACTCGTGTTTGACTACAAGGTAGACATGCCCGCCGTCAACACCCGCATCAAGGCTACCGGCCTCGGGAGCAAAAAGACCCTCCAGGGGCGCGACCAGGCCGAAGTCTACGTGCTGCTCCAGAAGCGCTGGGAGGATAAGGACGGCGGCCTGCACGCCCTGCGCGTAGGCACCGGACGCGAACGCTATGCCAAATCCATACCCTACACCAAGGGGCATCAGATAAAGATCCACTATGGCGACATCACCCGCCAGTCGTTCTATAAACCCTATATGGGACTGCTCAACGGTGAGAAAGCCTACTACGCCCGCAATTCCAAGGGGCAGCTCGTGCCCGTACAGGAAGAGGGGTGGGCTCCGGCAGATGCCGTGCCTACCCACGTGCTCGTAATGGCCAGCAGCTCCTGCGGCGAACCATACGTGGGCACCGAAGGGGTGACACTTTATATCGACAACATAGCCTTCGGCTTCTGAGGGTGACTCCGTGCCTCCTGTCCCGGCACACGGCATCACCCGGCAGCCGGGGGGAAGCATACACAGATCCACCAATACCGCACAACAATATGAAAACCGCTATTATAGGCCATGGAAAGATGGGCCGCATGATCGAAGAGATACTCCGCGAGCGCGGACATGAAGTGACCGTGATCATCGACGAGAACAATACATCCGAATTCTCCTCGCGTGCCTTCGCCGCATGCGATGTGGCCATCGAATTCACCCGCCCCGATGCGGCAGTCGACAACATTCTGCGCTGCTTCGCGGCCAAAGTGCCCGTAGTGAGCGGCACCACCGGCTGGCAGTCGTCCCTCCCCGAGGTGAAGGCCCTCTGCGACAAAGGGGAGGGGACACTCCTCTGGGCCTCCAACTTCTCTATCGGAGTCAACATCTTCATGGCCCTCAACCGATATCTGGCCGACATGATGGGCAACTTCCCGCAGTACCGCCCGGAGATGACCGAAGTGCACCACGTGCATAAGCTCGACCATCCCAGCGGCACCGCCATCACCCTGGCCGAACAGCTAATAGCCCATGCCGACGGCATCAACTCCTGGGAAGAACCCGCTCCCGACGCACAGCTCCCCACACCCGGAGGAGTGCTCCCGATACATTCGCGCCGCGAAGGAGAAGTGCCCGGCATACACTCCATCACCTGGGATTCAGATGTGGATACCATCACCATCACCCATTCGGCCAAGACGCGCCGTGGCTTCGCCATGGGAGCGGTGCTGGCCGCCGAGTGGCTCGTCGGCAGCAAAAACACCCACAACAAGGGAGCTCACCATCACGGATTCTACACGATGGCGCAGATGCTCTCCGACTATACCCGCACACACGGGATATTCGTATAAACCGAACTGACAAATGGAACCTGACAACAAGAAACAACCCCTCGCCTCCGGGCCGTCATTCACTCCTACGCCTCCGCGTGAGAGAATCCCAGGGGATAGCAAGCCCTGCGCCCCCAAGGAGCCTCGCCCCGGCACACCCGCTGCCGAAGAAGAGCACCTCTCCTTCATGCAGGACCTCCGCCGGCGCCTCCGCGCCGTCAAGACCACCCGCTGGATACGCTTCGCCGTGGTGTCGCTGCTGTTCTGCGGTTTTGTGGTATGGCTCGGCAACCCCTGGGTGGCCCTGCTCTGGCTGCTCCTGCTCGACATATACATCACCGCCTATATCCCCTGGACATGGTGGAAAAAGAGCGGCAACAAGACCCTGCGTGCCGTGATGGCCTGGGTCGACGCCATCGTCTACGCACTGGTGCTCGTATACGTCATATTCGCGTTCGTGGGGCAGAACTACAAGATCCCCTCCTCATCGCTTGAGAAGTCGCTCCTCGTGGGTGATTTCCTGTGGGTGAGCAAGGTGGTCTACGGTCCGCGTGTGCCCCAGACGCCGCTCCACTTCCCGCTGGCGCAGCACACGATGCCCGTAGTCGGCGGCAAAAGCTATATCGAGCATCCGCAGCTTGAATATCACCGTCTGCCGGGTCTGCGCTCCGTGGAGCGCGGCGATATCGTGGTGTTCAACTATCCGCAGGGCGACACAGTGCTTACCGCCGCCCCCAATGAGGATTACTACATGATATGCGCCCAGCTGCGTAAGAACGGAGTCAGCAACCCCGCCGCATTCATCGCCCAGCATCCCGAGCGCTTCGGCGAGGTGATAAGCCGCCCCGTCGACCGCCGCGAGAACTATGTGAAACGCTGCGTGGGCCTCCCCGGCGAATGGATCGAGATACGCCACGACGTGATCTACATCGACGGCAAACCGCTGCAGGATGCCGACCATGTGCAGTACAACTACATCATACCCGTCAATGCCGTAATCCCCGCCTCGCAGTGGCGCGAAATCGGAGTGCGGGCCGAAGACCACGGCGCCGCTCCGGCGCAGGTGGATTACGTCCCGTTCCCCTTCTACGATGTGCCCCTTACGAAAGAGGCGCTCGAGACGGTGCGCAAGTGGCCGCAGGTGGCCGGTGAGATAGTGCGCGAGGGAGAGGCCGGTTACTTCGACATGGGTGGCGTATGGCCCCAGTACGAGCCTTACGGCTGGACACGCACCGACATGGGTGCATTCTGGATTCCCAAGCGTGGAGTGACGCTGCACGTCACCCCCGACAACCTCCCCATCTACCGCCGCTGCATCGAGGTGTACGAAGGCAACAAGGTGGAACTGCGCGACGGCCGCGTGTTCATCAACGGCGAAGACAATCCCTACTACACCTTCCGCTACGACTACTACTGGATGGAGGGCGACAACCGCGACCGCTCGCTCGACTCGCGCTACTGGGGATTCGTGCCCGAAGATCATATCGTGGGGAGTCCGATGGTGGTGCTCGTATCGGTCGACGAAGAGCGTGGCCTATTCGAATCGGGCAAGATCCGCACCGAGCGCATACTCGCCAACCCTAACCCCGACAAAAGCAAAGCAGCTGAAAAGGGATGGAACTGACCGGATACCCTTACACTGAAGATACCGCCACGGCCGATGCAAATGAGTCATCGGCCGTGGTGCCGTATTTCCCCTCTTTAGCGTATTACCGCCGCTGGATGCGGCTGCGTGTGGCCGAAGCTCTTGACGACGTGCAGGCCCGGACCCGGCTGCTCGCCGACACCCCGCGCGGCGAGCGCCGCCGCATGGCCCGCACCCTTATAGCCGGAGCTCACCGCCAGCCGCCGCTCACCCTTTCGCTCCCCGTCGAAGGGGGCGGGGGGATGCTCAGGAAAGGGGAGGCCGGCAGATGGCGCATATCGATGCACGGGCGCTGGCCGGCCGTGCACCTCGGAGCGCTCGAAGCCGCCTATGGCGCGACCCCATTCTACGCGCATCTGCGTCCCGAACTGGAGCGGATACTCCGTGATGCCGATGCCGGACAGCCGTTTGCCGACTTTACGTTGCGCCTGCACACCCTCTGCCTCGGACTGCTCGATACCGAAGGGCTCCTCTCCGAACTGCGGCGCATCAACGCTGTTGAGCCGGGGCGTCTGCGCCGTCTGGCCGAAGAAAAAAGCGCCGGGATACACACGGACAGGGCATTTATCGACGTTATATTCAGAAAAGGACGCGAAGCGCTCTTCACACTGCTTCTAAATGACGACGACAACAACGCTTCTACATACTGATACATCCCTCCACATGGCCGTATTCACCCGTCACCCAGCGGGGATGTCGCATCAGCCGGCCACCATGCGGTCAAGTCGCGCTGCGCTACTGATGCGCACACTGCGTGCAGTGATACTCATCATCCTCTGCGTGGCCGGAGGATGGACCGAGACACGCGCGGCAGCTCCCGAAGTGCCGGAACTGAAGGTAAAGGCTTATCTCGGATTTCAGCGTTTTGTGGATGAATACGGCGATACCTGCCGCATGACCTACATACGCGAGGTAGTGGTGTATCCCCCGATGAAATTCAAAAACAAGAAAGAAGAGGAATTCTATTGGCGCACGGTGCGTGATGTGCGCAAGACCCTCCCTTTGGCCAAACTCTGCTTCACCACCCTTTGTGAAACCTACGAATATATCCAGACCATACCCGATCCCAAAAAGCGGGAGGCACACCTCAAGCGCCTTGAGTCGGAAATATTCGAGCAGTACAAACCCGTGATGAAGACCATGACCAAGAATCAGGGGAAGATATTGCTCAAACTCATCAACCGCGAGACAGACCAAAGCTCGTTTAATATCGTAAAAGCCTTCTTAGGGAGTTTCAGGGCCGGATTCTGGCAGACCTTCGGGCGGTTTTTCGGGATGAACCTCAAGGCCGGATTTCATCCCGACAAGAACCGCGAAGACGCCATAATCGACCGTGTTGCCACCCTCATCGAGCAAGGCGCCCTGTGAGGAATTTGGAATTAGGAGGGAGGAATTAGGAATTAGGAGGGAGGAATTAGGAATTTCGATGTTGTGTATGGAAAAAATAAAGAAGGGGGTTGCGTGGCTATTGTCGCAGCTGCTCATATTGCCGATATTGTTTTACCGTGGAGCCATATCGCCCCATTTCCCGCCATCGTGCCGGTTTACCCCCACCTGCTCGGCCTATGCCGTAGAGGCATTGCGTAAGCACGGGCCGCTGAAAGGGTTATGGCTGACACTGCGCCGCCTCTCGCGCTGCCATCCGTGGGGAGGGAGCGGATATGATCCGGTGCCGTAAGCCGGTGTGAGCCGCGCGGATCCGGCATGATCCGGTATGATTTACCTATCTGTGTAAAGAAGAGAGGATGTATTGTCGTCAAGGGGTTAAAAAGTGACAGAATTAAAGCGCTGATACTCAATATCATGAGTAAAAATCGGAAAATTCTTTCAAATTTTCTTGCCGAAAAATTTGGTGGAATCGAAAATATGTACTAACTTTGCACTCGCAATCGGGAATGAACAAAGCCCGAGAGCAAAAAAAAGAGGCAAAGAGATGCTTCTGACACGAAAGTTGAAAGCACGCCAAATGGCAGCCTCCGAAAGGAAATGGTGCGGTAGTTCAGCCGGTTAGAATACAGGCCTGTCACGCCTGGGGTCGCGGGTTCGAGTCCCGTCCGCACCGCCGAGGAGAGAGGAAGAGCAGCATGGTAAACTTCGGTTTCCTGCTGCTCTTTTTTCAGAAAACCGACAGATACCACCTGTCGCACTTGCTTTGGAGCCGTAAGGCGCCGGGCAGATGCGATGATAAAGAGGGGTTTCTGATTATCATATACATAAAGGCAGCCGAAAGGAAGCCTTCAAACGACTGGTAAACTTCATGACGGAGTGAGCCATCGGAAAAAGAAATGGTGCGGTAGTTCAGCCGGTTAGAATACAGGCCTGTCACGCCTGGGGTCGCGGGTTCGAGTCCCGTCCGCACCGCCGAGGAGAGAGGAAGAGCAGCATGGTAAACTTCGGTTTCCTGCTGCTCTTTTTTCGTATTCCCGGGGCTGTATAGGCCGCATATGCACATAAAGCTTGCGTATGGCTCTCATAGGGCTTATAGGTCATATAGGGAGAATAATTCCCCATTTCCTAAAACCTAAAACCTAAAGCCTAAAACCTAAAACCTAAAGCCTAAAACCTAAAGCCTAAAAAAACCAAAGCCTATGATTGCTGTCATCAATGGTCCGAATCTGAATCTGCTCGGAAAGCGCGAACCGGAAATCTACGGTCATGAATCGCTTGAGGATATCAACAACTGGTTGCTCGAACGTGTCTCCCGCATGGGGGAGAGCGGCATGATTTTCGTGCAGAGCAACAGTGAAGGCGAACTGGTGGGCGCCATCCAGGAAATCGGGTATGACCCCGCAGTGCGCGGCATAGTGATCAATCCCGGTGCGTATGCTCATTATTCGGTGGCCCTGCGCGATGCCATCTCGGCTGTGCCGGTGCCGGTAGTCGAAGTGCATCTCTCGAATATACACGCCCGCGAGGAGTTTCGCCATAAGAGCGTCACTGCCGGTGCATGCGCCGGTATGATCTGCGGACTTGGAAAACGCGGATATCTGCTCGCCGTGGAGTATCTGCTTGCCAACGGTCCGGGGAGCCGCTGAGCACCGGCTCCTCCTCTCGTCAATATCCTTTAGTGAAAAAGGCTCTTGTCCGATATGCGTAATGGAATACAACGAACGACTCTTTGACTACATAGAAGCCCATATCTCCGCCGAGCCGGAGAGCCTGTACCGGCTGGAGCGCCTGTCGCATCTGCGGATGGTGCACGGGCGCATGTGCTCGGGCCACTGGCAGGGGCGCCTGCTGAAGATGCTTACCGCAATGCTGCGCCCGGCCCGCGCCCTTGAATTAGGCACCTTCACCGGATATTCCACCCTCTGCATAGCCGAAGGGATGGCCGAATGCGGCGTCGCGCTGTGCCCCGGCATGGTCGATACGATAGAGATCTTCGATGAGAATGAGGATTTCTTGCGCGATGTATTCTCACGCTTCCCTCACGGCGAGCGCGTCAACCTGATGATAGGGGATGCCATCGACATTATGCCGCAGCTTCCCGCAGCCTCCTATGGCCTGATATTCATAGATGCCGACAAGCGTCTGTACCCCGACTATCTGCAGCTCGCAGTGCCGCTCCTTGCGCCCGGAGGGTGCATCATAGCCGACAATACGCTTTGGGACGGCCATGTCACCGACCCAAAGCGCCACGACGCGCAGACGGCGGGTGTAAGCCGGTTTAACGAAATGGTGGCCGCCGACCCGAGGCTCGAATCGGTGATTATCCCGCTTCGCGACGGCCTGACCCTCATACGGCGTAAAACAAACGCCCCCTAAGCTACGTTTCTTAAATACAGACAGGCATCTCAGCCATGCAGCTCCCTCTCCCGCAGCTCCTGAAATCCCGGAGAAGGGATGGAGAGAGTGTGTGTGGATGCGTGATGCCGGAAATGACAAATGTAACCCGAAAATACAAAACAGATATGGAAGGAAAGCGCCAGGCAAAAATAGCCCGTATGCTCCAGAAGGAGCTGAGTGAGATATTCCGTCGCCAGACAGCGGCGATGGGTGGTGTGCTTGTATCGGTAAGCGCCGTGCGCGTCAGTCCGGACCTCAGCATCGCAAAGGCCTATCTGAGCATCTTCCCGCCGGAGAAGTCGCAGGAGATACTGGCCAATATCCAGCGCCAGTCGAAGACCGTGCGCTACGAATTGGCGCAGGCCGTGAAGTCGGTGCTCCGCAAGACTCCGGAACTCAGCTTCTATCTCGACGACTCGCTCGATTACATCGACAATATCGACCGTCTGCTCGATAAGTGACATATTCCCGTCAGGTCTGCAGAGGAGGATTCCAATATACCCTCTGACACCGACATCAGGCTATACAGACGCAGAGGCAGAACGGCATGAGGCTTGAGGCCGGTATCGCATGGCGGTACCTACGAAAGAAGAAATCGCATGGCGCCGTGAGCGCCATAGCGGTGGTATCGGTGGTCGGCGTGGCGGTAGCCACGGCGGCCCTGATTTGTGTGCTCTCGGTATTCAACGGGTTTCGCGATCTGCTCGTGGCCCAGAGCGACCGCATACTTCCCGACATTGAGGTGACTCCGGCCAAAGGGAAGGTGATAGCCGATGCCGATTCGCTGGCCGGCGTGATCGGCGCGATGCCGGATGTGGAACTTGCATCCCCCGCCATTGCCGAGCAGGCACTGGCCATCTACGGCCAGCGCGAGATGCCCGTAATGATGCGTGGCGTGGATCCGCGCGCCTTCCGCCGCTATACGGATGCCGACTCCCTGATATTGGCCGGCCATACGCTCCCCTGGGATGCCATAGACTATGATCCTCCCGCGGCGCTGATAGCCGTAGGGGTGGCCTCGCGGCTGCAATGCCTCAGTCCGGGAGAGTCGCTGTTTCTCTTCGCCCCGCGCCGCGAAGGGCGCATCAATCTTGCCAATCCTGCCGCCTCGTTCTGTACCGACAGTGTGCAGGTGGCCGGCATATTCGAGAGTCTGCAGAGCGACTACGATGCCTCGACGATTTATGTGCCGATGGAGGTGGCGCGCGGTCTGCTCGACTACGATACGCAGGCCTCGCTGATTGCCGTCAGGGTGCGTCAGGGTGCCGACCCCGCCGGGGTGGCATCAGCCATTGCCGGAAGGCTTGGCGGGGAGTACGGCGTGAGCGACCGCCTGCAGCAACAGGAGGTGAATTTCAGGATGGTGCAGATAGAGAAGTGGGTCACTGCGCTGCTGCTCTTTTTTATCCTCGTCATAGCCTCGTTCAACATCATCTCGACCATGACCATGTTTGTGCTCGAAAAGCGGCGCCAGATGCTTACGCTTCGGGCTCTCGGTATGCGTTCGGGAGCCATAGGGGCCGTATTCGGGTGGCAGAGCCTGTACATCACTCTGATCGGTGCTGTAAGCGGGGCATTGCTCGGGATACTGCTGTGCGTGCTGCAGGCGCGCTACGGACTGATACGCATGGCCGGCGACGAGGCCGCCATGGTGGTGCATGCATATCCGGTGCATTTCATGTGGGGCGACCTTCTTGTGGCCGGAGTGCCGGTGCTGCTCATCGGCGGCATCACCGCCTGGATAGCGTCGGCATTTGCGCGTAGCCGCATCGTGGAAAAGCGTCAATAAACGATCCCGGTGTGGCATTTATGATCTCCGCTCCAAGACTTCGGGAGAAGTCGAGGATATCGAAATAGCTGCGGAAGGCCACTGTCAGGCTTCCCAGGATGTCATGCAGATGGTATCCGGCATATTCGGAAGTGACGCGGGCCTGCTCCTTTTCATCATCCTTATAGAAATGCGGCTGGACGCTGACCACGCGGTTGGCATCATCGACCCAAAGCGACTGACTCCATGTGTGGTCGGCTCCGACGAGGAAAATCCGTCGGTAGCCGCTCCGCAGGGCTGTCATAATGGCAGGTATAAGCACGTTGCGCGGGCGTGGCATCCCCCAGCCTCCGCGTATAAGGGTGCGGCTCAGCCATCCCTTCCCCTCCACGGGGGTGAGATTGCACCATCTGAGAGTCACATTGCCGGGAAGCGAGGCTGCCAGCGGGCGAGCCATCTGACGGTGGGAGAGGGGGAGCCAAAGTGTCATGGGCCAGTTGACGGAGGCGAGGCGCTGCCATAGGCGTGCCACATTCGGGTCGGTGTCGCCGCCGTTGAAGAAATGCGGGTCGGCAAGGATATAGAGTTGCGGGCGCAGTGTATCGAACTCCGGCGCATTGGCAGCGAAATTCACAGCCATCAGGTCAAACCCCTGTCGCAGATCCGGCCCCTCATTGATAAAAGAGCGGAGCGACGGACCGTTGCCCATCACGATAAGCGGGCGCTCATGGGGTGCCACAGCCGCCGAAGGGCGTCGAGAGCGTATCAGCGCCTTGGCCAGCGAAGCCAGCGGCCTGACGAAATAAGAGTTGATGTCAGATACAAATTTTTCCATAGTCATAGCAGCATATAAGGCAAAACAGGCGTATAAGCCGCATAGGCCCTATAAGGCAAATAGGTCGGATAGGGCGAATAGGCAAATAGGCCGAATAGGGCAAATAGGCGGATAGGCCGTATAGGGCAAATAGGCGGATAAGCCGTATAGGGCTTATATGGCCTATACGGCCTATGGGGGCTGCCGATAGGCTCCGGGCCTCTAAATCAAACGAAGAGGCCATCAGCAAAGCTGATGGCCTCTTGGCTTAAGTCGGGGTGACAAGATTCGAACTTGCGACCTCACGCCCCCCAGACGCGTACTCTAAACCTACTGAGCTACACCCCGATTTAATTATGTTTCACTTTAATCAGTTGCCTTCTCAAAGCGAGTACAAAGTTAGTGCCTTTTTTTGAAACCACCAAATTTTCCGGCCACTTTTTTTACTTTTCCCTCATTTTTTCCTGAAACCCCCGTTTTTTACCCCTCTGAAGGGGTGAGGAAAGGGGTGCCCCGCTGTTGGCGAGGCACCCCGGGAGGGATAAGAGAGTCGGTAGACTCTCTATGGAGATTGATTGATGTGTCGTATTCCGGGTGCGGTCTGTCCTGCATATTGCGTGCTCACCGATGATAGGGGGGCCGGGATGCGGTGTCAGCCGGCGGGCTGTCTAAGGCCGGAGCGTCAGATGCCGGGTTGTTATGGAGGGGGATGGTTGTGTCGTTTGTGCCGGGTCGGGAGGGGTTATTCAACTTTACCGGGTTTTGTGGATGCACATTTACCGATTACAGGGCGCCGTAAACTTGTGAAGGGTGGGATACGGGCCGGATAAGGGGAGCGGAAGGGCGTGGGGGTGGGTATATTTACGG